>JAUNCV010000106.1 GCA_030526445.1 Bacteroidales bacterium
CAAAGGACTGAAAATCCTTGTGTCCCCGGTTCGATTCCTGGTGGTACCACTTTGGGTCCATTCGTCTATCGGTTAGGACGAGAGATTTTCATTCTCTAAAGAGCAGTTCGACTCTGCTATGGACTACTTTTCAGCTTAGCAAAATACCAACTTGCTAGTTTTTTCATTTACTTGGTCGCTTAGCTCAGTTGGTTCAGAGCGGCTGCCTTACAAGCAGCGGGTCGGCGGTTCGAATCCGTCAGCGACCACTTTATATGGTGCCTGTAGTTCAGTCGGTTAGAGCGTCAGATTGTGGTTCTGAATGTCGTGGGTTCGAGCCCCACTAGGCACCCTTTGCTTTTTCAAGATTAATAATGGGTTTCTCTGAAGTTGCATTTCTTCAGGGATTTTTCTTTTTAAATAATACTACTACTGTCCTTTTAATATAATAGCGCCAGAACCGAATTTGGTTACTGGCGCTATCTTGTTTTTATAGGTTCAAATACTATTTCTTTACGAGTCTAATTTCATACAACTCGCCTATTTGTCGATGAGGTTTCGCTACAAATTTGAGTCGAACCTGTTTTTTGCCTATCAGTAATTCTTTTGGCAATTCATATTCCTCATGTTTCCATTGTGAAGAGCGCCATCGCTTAGAATTGTTAATTGTGAGAGCAAATTCATCATCTATGTAAACATCAAACTCGCAAGTACGCCACTCGTCTTGCCCCCAGAAACGGATACGGAGATTAAGATTGATTTCTCCATTTGTTTTCATTTGATAGCTGAAGAAATGTCCATCTCGAGCATCGCGGAATGGGATATCATTTGTTACTCCCTTGTTCGACTCGTCAGTCTCCATAAAGTGATCGCTTTCTGGCTGCTGTTCGCCTGGTTGAACTTTGTCGAGTGTTCGAGCGTCGAGTGCAAGTCGGGCCTCTTCTTCCTTTTTTAAGTTGTCTAGGTATTTTTTATAGTCATTAGCCCCCAAGGCCAACCAATAGAGCATATATCGACTATCGTGGATTTCGAAGAATGGCTGCAAATCTCCTTCGATCTTATTCTCCATGTGTGTTTTCAGCTTAAAATGAAGAGGCTTTCCTGTAATTGGTTCTAAATCGTTAGCGATGTCTTCAACTTGATCTGAAATGAGGTATGGAGCCTGGTCGACAGGAAGTTTCTTGCCTGATGCAATTTGTCCGAATCGCGAATCGTCTGAGAGAAGAAGTTTCAGGTCTTCGTTGCCGGTTTTCATGCCTAGAACTATAGGACCATACATGATTGAGATGTATTGAGGTACATTGGGCATGTGTTCGATATGTGCATGCATCGGGAAATTGATTTCGATGACATCGCCTCTCTTCCAGTTGCGATTAATCTCTACAAACTGCCCGGGTTTCCAAGTTCTCGTGTCGATTTTTTCACCCTTAACAGTTACTCGAAGCGTTCCTTCTTTCACCCAGCTTGGATAACGCAAACGAATGATGCATTGTTTGCCCTTCTTCGGTGCTTCGGTGATAGTGATTCGGCTACTTTCTTCGTATGGGAACCCTGTTTCCTGGAGAACTTTCATTCCTGTCTCTCGCCAATTAAGTTCGGAGGCTGTATAAAGGTTTACGCTCAAGACCTTGTCCTCGTTGTGGGTATAGATGAACTGGCCATATTTGCCATGATTCTCCATTCCAGTGCCTACGCAACACCACATAGCTTCGTTGGGAACAGAGTAGTTGCGGTAGTGGCGTGGGCGAGCCGAGGTGAAATAGACATAGCCACCATGATCGGGATGCTGGGTAGAGAGAATGTGATTGAAGGTGGCACGCTCGTAGTAGTCTGCGTAGAGGGCATTGTCGGCATTCATGCGGAAGAGGTTTTCGGTAAGCTTGAGCATATTGTTCGTGTTGCACGATTCCAGACCATCAACATCCTGAGTGAAGTCGATGCAAGCCTCTTTGCTTGGGAAATGCTCGCGGCGGCTATTGCCACCCAACGAGAGCGAGCGGTTGTTGACCACCTCGTCCCAAAAGAAACGCGATGCTTCGAGGTAATCTTGATCGCCGGAAACTTCGGCCACACGGGCAAAGCCTACCACCTTTGGCACCTGAGTGTTTGCATGCTTGTTGTCGAGATGTAGTGCGTTGTGCTCCTTCATCGGATTGAGCAGCCATTTATGGCTATAACGCTTGGCGGCGGTGAGGTATTTCTCCTCCTTTGTGATGGCATAAGCATCGGCCAAAACTTCGTTTACGCCACCATGCTCCATGCCTAGGAGTTGTTCCAGCACCTCGTCACTCACATTGGCCGCGATGTCGATGAGCCAATCGCAGGTTCCCAGGAAGAGTTGCAAGGCTTCTTCGTTGCCACAATAGAGCCAAGCATCGCGTAAACCTGCCTGCACCTTATGAATATTGTAGAAGGGCACCCAAGCGGAGTTGAAAGTGCTAAAATCGCCCTGTTTGAATGAGGTCCACATCTTATCGCTCTGAGGTACGCCACCCAGATATCCCTTGCCCCAGACAGGAAAGTTCTTCTCAGCAGCCTCTGCGCATTTTTTCAGTTCCTCAATCATATAGAGCATGCGGCGTTCGCATTCCTTATCGCCTAAAGCGGCATAGAAAGCCATGGCCGAAAGATAGTGTCCGCCAACGTGACCGTCAAGGCCTGCCCAATTGGGGAAATAGGGAGCAATCTCATTCATGCCAGCTTCCTTGCGGAAGGGAGCCAGCAGTCGGTCAACGTCATAGCGAAGCAATGTATGGAGGTTCACGTCCTGAGCATGCTTCAGTGGGCCATCGAGCAGTGTGACATCGCTCAATGGAAACTCGTTGGGGTAGATTTTGTTTTGTGCTATTGATGGGCTTGCCAGAGAAAGTAACCCAAAAGCAAAGGGGAGAAAATTTTTCATAATGTGTTAGTTATTATTGCAATGTTTTTTCGTATTAATGTAGTACAACAGAGTGAAGTCTATCGGGAGCCAAGATTTCCTCAGCGACTTTTTGAACTTGCTCAGAGGTAACAGTATCAATTCGTTCGAAGGTTTGTTCGAGTCGTTCAACCTTACCTAATCTGAGCATATTTTTAGACAATGAAATAGCATTGTTCTCAAGATTGGCTGTTGAGATGCACAGTTGTCCTTTAAACTGTTTCTTAACTGCATTAAGTTGTCGTTCTGATAATGGCTTCTCGCGTAAGATTTGCAGTTGCTTTTGGCAAAGACGTAAACATCGGTCAGTGTCTGAAGGATCGCATCCAAAATAGATAGAGAAATATCCTCCATCTGTGTAATTCGTGAGAGAACTCTCTACGCTGTAAACTAAGCCTCTTCTTTCGCGAAGTTCTAGGTTTAGTCTACTATTCATGCCCGGACCACCCAGAATGTTATTCATCAAAGCTAAAGCTGCAGCATTTGGATGACCTATGGGATATGAACGTGCGCCCAGTATAACATGACTCTGGTGGTAAATACCAGTAGGTGCTACGTCTTTCAAAGGAACTTCTGTTTGAAACTCGCGGGTTCTTTTTATTGTAGAGTTTCTAAGATCGTAGTTGCAATTTAGCTGTTTGAGTACGTGCTCCCATTTGGTTGGTCCATAGCTGAAGAAAACCATTCTGTCAGGTGTGTAATTTTGTTCAATGAATTGCAGACACATTTCGCTATTGAATGAACGAACTGTTTGCATTGAGCCAAGAATATTGTGGCCTAGGGATGTGCCCGAGAAGAGATGGTTCTCAAAAACATCATAAATTAGTTCTGCCGGATTGTCACGATAGCATTCTATCTCTTCTATTACTACTTCTCGTTCTTTTTCCAGCTCGTGCTGAGGAATTGTTGCATGGCAAATGAGGTCGCAAAGCAATTCACATGCACGGTCAAAATCTCTTGACTGAAAAACGCTATAAAACGTGGTTTCCTCTTTAGTTGTGAATGCGTTCAGTTCTCCTCCTACACTCTCCATTCGATTATTGATGTGCCATGAATCACGCTTCTTAGTTCCCTTAAAAAGCATGTGCTCAACAAAATGTGCCATGCCGTAAAGAGAAGGGGTTGCTTCGTGGCGAGTGCCACAATCTACCATAAATCCACAATAACTGACATGGTTGTTGGCAGGACAATGTACGACACGCAGGCCGTTATTTAGGGTTGTTGTATGACATTCGAACATAGTAAACATTTCTTATGGCTGCAAATTTACTAAATATTTCTGATAAAAACGAGAAAGTATGCTCGAGTTTGCAAAATATTCTCTATTTTTGCGCTGTTATATGATTATCTGATATAAAATGCAAGAACTTCTACACAGCATATTAAAAAGAGAGTCGGAGGCAATACTGCGTATTCCTATCGACCAACGTTATGAAGAGGCTATTTCTCTGATTGTTGAGCACGTGCATAATCGCCATGGTAAGCTTGTTGTGAGCGGCATGGGTAAGGCAGGTCAGATTGGAGCAAACATAGCAACAACCTTTGCCTCTACAGGAACTCCTGCGTTTTTCCTGCATCCAAGTGAGGCTCAACATGGTGATTTGGGTATTATTCAACCAGACGATGTGCTTTTGTTGATAAGTAACTCAGGAAAAACTCGAGAAATACTTGAGTTAATTGATTTGGCCAACAATCTCTATGATAATCTACCTTTGATTGTCATCACAGGTCAGCCAGAAAGCCCTTTGGGAGAGGCGGCAGATATTTGTCTTTCTACCGGCAATCCGCCTGAGGTCTGCCCTTTGGGTATGACACCTACTTCCTCAACCACAATGATGACAGTCATTGGTGATTTGCTGGTGGTAGGTACGATGACAAGTATTGGTTTTACCATCGAAGAGTATGCTAAACGTCATCATGGAGGTTATCTGGGTCGAAAGGCCAGAAAAGAGGTATAAACGGTATAGATAATATAAAATGTTGAAATTATGCTGATGATTCCGTTTTTATTTATCGGCACCACAGAGTTGCTGATTATTGGTTTGATTGTTCTGCTTCTGTTTGGTGGCAGCCGTATTCCTTCGCTAATGCGAAGCCTTGGCTCGGGAGTAAAGAGTTTCAAGGATGGCATGAAGGAGGGCGAAACTCCTGAATCAGAGAGTAAAGCGAATGATAAGACAGAGGAAGTGAAAAAAGACTAATGCATAAAGCCCCTTTTATAGAACACTTGGAAGTGATGCGCAGGATGCTCTTGCGCATCTTTGCTGTGCTTATGGGACTAATGATGATAATTTTCTGGTTCAAAGAGGAAGTATTCAAAATTTTACTTGCACCAAAAGAGCATAATTTCGTCACGTATAGGCTTATTGAGCGTCTTTTGCATCGTATGGGTAATGATTTTGTGTTCGAACCTTATCATCTTGACCTTATTAATACACAGCTTTCTGGGCAGTTCATGGAGCATCTGTCTATTTCGTTTTACCTTGGCTGTATGATTGCATCACCCTATATTCTTTTTGAAATCTTAGGATTTGTGACTCCTGCACTTTATGAAAAGGAACGAAGATATTTAGTTCCTACGAGCTTGCTTATTCTACTGCTTTTTTCGATAGGGGCTGTGATGAACTATTTTGTCCTATTCCCGATTTCTTTTCGCTTTTTGGGTACCTATCAAGTTACAGAAAGTGTTCATAATATGATAACTCTCGAGAGCTATACCAGTACGTTTATTACACTTACACTTTCTATGGGGCTCATATTTCAACTTCCTATTCTTAGTTTCTTTCTTTCTAAGATAGGTATTCTCAAAAGCTCTTTTATGCAGCAATATAGGAAGCATGCTTTGGTGGCAATCATGATTGTTGCCGCTATCATCACACCACCAGATGTGTTTACATTGGTTTTGGTAACTTTCCCTCTGTATTTATTATATGAATTTAGCATTCTTGTAGTTTCTAGAACTGAAAACTAAGTAATCTACTATATATTTTAAGATGTCTATTTTTATTGTTCTCCCCATCCTTACACTGCTGATGTTCGATTTGGGTCTTACATTGCAGGTAAAAGATTTTAAGTTGTTCCTTACACACCCAAAACCTGTTCTGGTGGGTTTGGTAGGACAGCTTGTCTTTCTTCCTTTGGTAGCAATGTTGCTTACTCAATTCCTCAATTTGCCGGCAGTCTTTGTAGTCGGTTTTGTACTGATTGCTTGTTGTCCTGGAGGCTCTTCAAGCAACGTATTCTCTATGTTAGCTAAGGGCGATGTGGCATTGTCTGTATCTCTCACGGCACTTAGTAGTATCATTACACTTTTTACTTTGCCTGTTATTATGGAGTGGACTGTTGCAAAGAGTGATTTGTTGACAGAAGCCCACATTCAGTTGCCTATAGGCAAACTCATAATGCAGAATATCTTTACCATGTTATTGCCTATTGTGTTGGGAATCCTACTTCGAAAATATGCTGTTAATGCTGCAACCCGTATTGAAAAGGTGCTCTCAAAGATTGCTTTCCCTGCGCTTGTTTTTCTTGCCACAGTCTTCTTTGTGCAAGAATTTGATGCTATTAAGAATAATATTGGTGAGATGGGATTGGCGGTTCTCGCGTTGATTCTTGTTTGCATTGGTCTCGGTGCTTTACTCGCCTATATATTCCGTTTGAGAGATGCGGAGCGTCGTACAATAATCATTGAAGTAGGTATGCAGAATGCAGCACAAGCAATTGCTCTGGCTACGAGTCCGTTTGTATTCAATGACGCAAAAATTGCAATACCCGCTATTCTTTATGCCTTGTTGATGAATGTGGTTTTGCTTATATATACTGCAGTTATCAGAAGAACAGCTAAGTGATCTAAAAACAAATTAACCCCGCAGGCTTTTGCCTGTGGGGTCTTATTTTTAGTCTTCAGAGAAGGTCTTTAGAACAGAGCGATAATTATTGTATATGTGATTTCGGCTTAACATACCAATGTATTTGCCCGACTTGTCAATGAGAGGCAGGCTCCAGGCATTGGTATTGTCGAAGAGGTTCATCACTTCAGCCATATTCATTTCTGGATTTACTTTGGCCAGAGGACCAATCATGATATCTTGTACCAACATTCGTTCGTAAAGTCGTGGTTGGAACATTATGTTGCGAATGTCGTCAAGAGTTACGATGCCAATGAAATGTCCATCTTGAGCACATACAGGGAATGTGTTATGTTTGGCCTCAGAAACAAGTTTTACAAGTCCACCTAAGTTCATTTCTGGCGAAATCACTTGATAATCGTGTTCAACAAAGTCTTCAAGCTTGAGCAGTGTTAGCACAGCCTTGTCCTTGTGATGAGTAATAAGTTCTCCTTTGAGAGCCAGACGACGGGTGTAGATAGAGTATGGCTCGAAGATTCTGATAGTTCCATAGCTGATGCACGAAACCATGAGCAATGGTAAGAAAAGGTCAAAACGGCCTGTAAGTTCTGCACTCAAGAATACACCCATCAATGGAGCGTGCATCACTGCACTCATCACTGCAGCCATACCCATTACTGCAAAGTTGGG
>JAUNCV010000107.1 GCA_030526445.1 Bacteroidales bacterium
AGGCTGTGATCAAACCACCACCTACGAGGAAGGTTACCTGCATCACATCGGTCCAGGCTACAGAGGCCAAACCACCGTAGATTGAGTAGATACCTGCCACAACGAAGAGGAGGAAGACAATGATCATGCGGATAGAGATCTCCATGCCGAACATCTCAACAGCGAGACCCTGAAGACCCAGAATCTGCTCGATGGCCAATGCGCCCAACCATGCAACAGAGGTGAGGTTGACGAATACGTAGAGGAAGAGCCAGAGGATAGAGAAGGCCAAGCCTACGCCATCGTTATAGCGTTCGCGCAAGAACTGTGGAATGGTGAAGATCTTGCGGTCGAGCATCACTGGGAGGAGGAACTTGCCAATCACAACGAGGGTGATGGCAGCCATGACCTCGTAAGCTGCAATGGCGATGCCATCGGCAAAACCTGTGCCTGACATGCCAATAAACTGTTCGGCCGAAATGTTTGCCGCGATAAGTGAGGCACCAACTGCCCACCAGGTAAGGGTGTTACCAGCGAGGAAGTAATCGTTGGCGCTCTTTTCCTTGCCATCCTTCGAGCGGCTCAGGAAGAGGCCCAGGCCTACAAGCAGAATGATGTAAGCGACAAGGATGACGAAATCAATGGTCTGAAAACCACTTGATCCTAATGCATCTAATACGTTCATTTTTTCGTGTTATAGTGTTACGTTATTATATATTAATAATGTGTAGCTGCAAGCATGCCGGCTCGCGATGGCCAACATGCTTGCCACAGAAAGTTAGTCAACCTTGATGTCTTTATTTACATTCTTGCAACCAGCTACGGCGTAGAAGAGAATGTAAGCCAACATACCAACAATGAGCCAGTATGAACCGAGGTAGCCGGTGATAGGACGAATCACGAGGTCCTGAACGAATGGCATCATACCACCACCGAATACAAGGGTCATAAACATGCCCGAAGCCTTAGGTACATATTTGCCGAGACCTTCGGTAGCGAGGTTGAAGATGCCACCCCACATAACAGAGGTGCAAAGACCTACAAGAATAATGAACACGCACGAAAGAGGTACAGTGGCGTTGTCAATAGTGATGAAACCAAGGTCGAGATTGATGGTAGTGGTTACATCGCCAGTGAAGATAGCTGCCACAACAAGGATGATACCTACTGCCGAAACAGCAATCATCTGTGCGCGCGAAGATACCTTGCCTGAGATAGCGGTAGAAGCCAAACGGCCAACGAGCATGAGCAGCCAGTAGATGGCAGCCAATGAGCCTGCTACTGCAGCAGCGCCCTCAAATGGCATGCGGCTGATCCACGCATTCATCATACCAGGGGTAGCGATTTCGATACCTACATAGAAGAAGATGGCTACGAAACCGAGAGCTGCATGACGGAAGGCCCATGGTGAGCGCTCGTAGGTAACGTTTGAGAGGTTGGCCTGTGGCTCTTCAATCTTGATGAACGAGATGATGAAGAAGGCAGCCAGGAAGATAACGATACCGGTGATGATGAGAGGAGCTACGTCTGGGAAAGAGTCCTTGGTAAGAGTGCCAACAAGTACACCCACGAGCATTGGGGTGAGGGTACCAGAAAGAGAGTTGATTGAACCACCTGCCTGGATGAGCTGGTTACCAGTGTTGCCGCCGCCGCCAAGAAGGTTGAGCATAGGGTTAACCACAGTGTTGAGCATACATACACAGAAACCGCAGATAAGTGCGCCGAGCAGATAAACATAGATGTTGCTGATGACGCCCGAAAGAAGCTGTACGCCCAAACCAACTGCACCTACGATGAGGGCGATGAGAGCGGTCTTCTTGTAACCATACTTGATGAGCATGTTGCCTGCAGGGATGCCCATGAAGAGATAAGCGGTGAAGTTCATGAGGTTGCCGGCCATGCCAGCCCACTCATAAGACATACCCCAAATGTTACCGAATGGTGCAGCCATGTTGGTCACAAATGAAATCATACCGAAGATGAAAAACATTGTGATAATGGCTACCCAATTACGTTTTTGCTGTGCCATAATTTATTTTTTTAGATGATGAATTATTTTACGGAGAACTTATATGCAGCGTGTGAGTAGTATTTCTCGCCTGGCTTGAGGTTTGGCTGTGTCCACTCAGGCTTGTTTGGAGAGTCAGGATACTTCTGGCTCTCGAGGCAAACGCTTACATACTGTGGATAAACACCACCCTTGTGCTTGATATCCTGTTCGCCATCTACGCCCTGGAAGTTGCCGGTGTAGCACTGTACACCAGGTTCGTTGGTGAACATCTCCATGAAGATGCCGGTCTTTGGCGAATAGAGCGAAGCGCACACCTGGGTGTCATCGCCAGCAGTGTTTAGACAGAAGTTGTGGTCAATGCCGCCACGAGCATTCTGTACCTGATCGAAATCGGCACCAATAGCCTCGCTGATAGCGTGTGGGGTGCGGAAATCAAAAACAGTACCATCAACAGGCTTGATTTCGCCAGTTGGGATGTAAAGTTTGTCCGATGGGGTGAAGTTATCGGCGTTGATATAAAGAAGCATATCGGTGCCTACCTGATTGAAATCACCATTCAGATTGTAGTAGTTATGATTGGTCTGATTGATGATGGTCTCCTTGTCGGTAGTTGCCTCCCAAACCATGTCGAGTACATTGTCAGAGGTGAGAGTATAGGTAGTTGTGGCTGTTACGTTACCAGGGAAGCCGTTTTCGCCATCTTCTGCGACAATCTGAAGCTTGATGACTGAATCGTTTGCCTCGATCACGTCATAGACCTGATTCATCCAGCCGGTCTTGCCACCGCCATGCAAGCAGTTAGGACCATCGTTCTGCTTCAGCTGAATCTCTTCGCCATTGAGGTTGAATTTGCCACCGGCAATGCGATTCGCATAACGGCCCACAGAAGAACCATAATCGGTTGGAGAATTGAGGGTGTCAGCGTACTGAGCTACATTGTCAAAGCCAAGCACCACATCCACAGCCTTGCCATTGCGGTCAAGAGCCATGAGGCTTACAATACGGCCACCATAGTTGGTGACGCACACCTCCATGCCATTGCTGTTTTTGAGGGTATAAAGAGCGGTCTTCTTGCCGCCAATCTCAGCCTCAAAGTTCTTTGGGTCAAGACCCGACTTGGTGAGCTGTGGCGCTTCATTTTTGTCACAGCTTGCCATCATCATAGGCATGCTCATAAGGACCATGCCAATCATTTTTACAGATGATTTCATGCGATATTGAATTTGGTTGTTAATATCAGGTTATCGATGTTAGAATACGGATTTATTCCACGCGCAAAGATAGTGAAAAGTTTTGAGAAACGTTGGTTGTTGGCCCAAAATAATACTAAGTTTCACCTTTTTTATAGACAAATGTTGCATCATTTGGATATTTTTACTATAATTTTTGCCATTCATTTGCATAATTTATCACTTATTGTTACCTTTGTCGTGCTAAAAAGGGGCTTTCTTTAAGCCTTCGCATAATACAAAATAATCTCATTTTTGATTACTAATACGAATGTTCGAATTTTTATTCAAAAAGCGTAAACCTCTTCCTTTGCCTTACAAGCGGGATCTCCATTGTCACATCATTCCGGGTGTTGACGATGGTTTTCAGTTTGAGGAAGATTCTGTTTCGGCTCTTCGTCGAATGCAGGATCTCGGACTTGAGAAGGTAATCTTTACGCCTCACCATACGGCTCCTCATTTTTTGAATACGCCCGAAAAAATACAACCGGTTTTTGACCATTTATCTGAATTGATGCGTGAGGATGGTCTCTCTGTTGAAGCCGAGGATTATAGTTTCGAATATCGAGTTGATGAATCATTCCTGGATTTGATGGAGACTGGCAAATGGGGCGATGCTGGTTGTTCTATACGACCGCTTAAGGGTCGCTATTTGCTCATAGAAAGTGGTTGGATGAGTGCTATACCCAATTTTGAACTTGTCATTCAGCGACTTGTTGAACAAGGATATTACCTCATTTTGGCTCATCCGGAACGTTATCCTTATTATGCTCGAAATTATGAGTATTACTACCCAATGCTGCAAGAGCAACAGGTACAGTTCCAATGTAATCTGCTCTCTTTCGCTGGCCATTATGGAGACCATGTAAAACATGTGGCACACTGGATGTTGCGTCATGGCTATGTCAATTTCATGGGCTCAGATTTGCATCGTCTCGCTCATTGTGAGCGCATTGAGCGATACCTTGCATCCAAAGAGTATGCTTCTATTCGTGAGGCCTTGTGCGAAAATCTTGACAATGATTTAATATAAAAACTTTATAATGAATAACAAACTTCTTCTTTCTTTGGTTCTCGCAACCTCGGCTGTTGCGGCTGTTGCAGCCGATAGCAATCTCTCTATCAAGGGTATTCGTGGCGGTGAATGGCGTGCAAAGGGAGCTCCGGTGTTCCGTTCAATGGCCGATGGCAAGCATTATACTGCCATCACTTCTGATGCGCGTGCTATCGTAAAATATCAGTATAGTAATGGTGCTGCCGTAGATACGCTTCTCAATCTCAACAAAGTAAAAGGAGAGCAAGGCGCCGATTATTCAAAACTCTATATTCAGGGTTATGAATTGAGTCAGGACGAGGAGCGCATTTTGCTCTATACCAATGCAGAGTACATTTATCGCCGTTCGTTCAAGGCTGAATACTATTATTATGTCATTGAAGCAGGTGGTGTGCGTCGTGGAAATATTGCTCGTCTTGCAGAGGGCAAGGTGCAGGCTGCAACACTCGCTCCCGATGGTCGTCAGGTTGTCTTCCAGCGCGATAACAATCTCTATCTTACAAAGATTATGAGTGCTACTATCGAGAAGACAGAACGCGCCATCACCGAAGATGGTGCCTGGAATCACATCATCAATGGTACACCTGACTGGGTGTATGAAGAGGAATTCTCTATGAATAAGGCGCTCTGTTGGTCTCTTGATTCAAAGTATATCTGTTACCTGAAGTTCGACGAAAGCAAGGTGAAGGAATATACGCTTCCTATCTATCGCGGTGCAGCTCCTATGCGCGATGAATATGAGCTTTATCCTGGCAACTATAGTTATAAATACCCTGTTGCAGGTGAGGTTAACAGCACTGTTACGGTATGGAGCTATGATGTATTCAACCGAAAGAATCGTCAGCTCAATGTGCCTTGTGAAGCCGATGGTTATATCATGCGTCTGCGAGCTACAACCGATCCTGAGAAAATAGCTGTCATGACACAGAATCGTCATCAGTCTGATTTCCGTATGTATTTCGTTCATCCAGGCTCTGGTGTTTCTCAACTCATCATTTCTGATCAGAATGAGCAGTATGTATCAGAATCAAATATGGATGAAATTCGGTTCTATCCAGATGGATTTACTTTTGTGAGCGAAAAGTCTGGCTATCGTCATCTTTATTATCACGATATGACAGGTCGCCAGAAGCGACAGATTACACGCGGCAATTTCGATGTAACTGCTGTTTATGGCTATGATGCTAAGACAAAAACTGCTTATGTGCAGACCGCATGGCTCGGTCAGGGTGCAGCAATGCCAGCCGAACTCACGCGTGGTATTTATAAGGTTGATGCCAAGGGCACTATGATTCCGCTCTTCAACAAGGGCAAGGATGGTGCTGGTTGTCGTGGTACACACAATGCCTATTTCAGTCAGGGCTTCGTTTATATGCAGCATTTCTATAGCGATGCGGAGACTCCTACACGTGTTACTCTTGAGATGGTTAATGGTCTCAAACTTGTTAAGGTGATGCAGGATAATAAAGAGTATGCTGAACGTGTGGCTGCTGTTGGCATGTCAAAGCGAGAGTTCTTCCAGTTCACTACACCCAATGGCGATGTGCTGAATGGCTATATGACAAAGCCACGCAATTTCGACCCTTCTAAGAAGTATCCTGTGCTCATGGAGCAGTATAGCGGTCCTGGTAGCCAGCAGGTACTTGACTCGTGGAAGTTCGATTGGGAGCAGTTCCTCAATCAGGAGGGTTACCTCGTTGCTTGTGTTGATGGCCGTGGTACCGGAGCTCGTGGTGCACAATGGGAGCGTCAAACTTATCGCCAGTTGGGTGTTAAGGAGAGCGAAGATCAGTTGCATGCAGGTCGCTATGTTGCCTCTTTGCCATATACCGATCCTTCGCGCATAGCTATCTGGGGTTGGAGTTTCGGTGGCTATAACACACTTATGACTCTCTGTGGTGGCAATGATGTGTATAAGCTTGGTGTTGCAGTAGCACCTGTAACAGACTATAAGTTCTATGATACCATCTACACGGAGCGTTACATGCGCACTCCTCAGGAAAATGCTGAGGGCTATGCTAAGTCATCTGTGCTGAACCGTTGTCAGAACCTTAAGGGGCAGGTGTTTATTATTACGGGCTCGGCCGATGATAATGTTCATCCACAGAACACTTATGAACTCACCTCACTTCTTGTTGAGCACGATATTCCATTTGATATGCATGTTCACACGAATCGTGATCATAGTATTCGTGGTGGCAATTCAAATAACTACATCTACACTCAGATTTTCCGCTATCTCCAGCGTAATCTCTAATTTTAGTTAGTGTTAAACGAAAACTCCCACACTTCATTTTTTATGAGGTGTGGGAGTTTTGTTTTAGTTCTCCATGAGTCTTTTAACATCATCGTGTCCGAATGGAACAGGCATGGGTGCAAGATCAGGAATATTATACGATCGGAGGTTCATATCGTCGTGCGAAGGATCTGCTTGTGGCAAGCATAATGGTTCTGAAAAGTGGCCTTCTGCATCTACATGTATCAGATAGATACGGCTGTATTGCGTATCATATTGTTTACTGGCAAAGGCTATCCATTTGCTATTGTGACTCCAAGAGTGATACGTGGCATGCACAAGGGTTGAGTCTATAGGAGAAGATGGATTGTCGATATCTTGCAGCATGATGCGGCTCTCCATGTGCCATATTGGGAAAGTGCCGTTACTACTTTTTACATAACTCAACCAGCGTCCGTCGGGCGAACAGCGAGGGAAGTTGACCGACAAGGCGCCTTCGGCATCGACAATCGTCTCTATGTTCGACCCAAAGGTGCCCGAAGAAGCCTCGAACCCTATGCGCTTAAGGTTGTAATGCAGTTGACCGATGTGCGGCTGCATATCGCTGGCTGAGGGTATTGTGTCGCAAGGATTCGGAGCAGAACAATAATAAATATAGTTGCCGTCGGCCGAAAAGCAAGGAAAAGTTTCAAGTTCTGCTTGAGTCAGTGTGACAAGCGGCGAAGTAATCGTTTCTCCAGTCTCAAAATCGGCCACACAAAGGTCTGAGCGTGTATCATATACTTCAAGTCTTTTGGCAGGATCGCTGTGAAATGCCGGAATGATTTTGTTTGTGCTAAAGACACCATAGCGGCCCGATGGGTGCCAGTTACCATACACAGTTCCAC
>JAUNCV010000108.1 GCA_030526445.1 Bacteroidales bacterium
GGATGCTGCCATCAAGGTTCACTTCGGTCTTCAGCTCGCTATCTTGATACACATTGGCACGAACGCCATCGATTCCTTGTGGTTTCAGAAACTCGATATTTATTTGACCTGTAGTGCTCTCGTAACCATTTTTTACGCTCGATGCGCCTTTGCTTACTTGTATAGACTGCATCCATGGCCCTGGTACATAGCCAAGCGAATAGGGGATTGATGCGCCGCGCAGGTTCGGGATGTTTTCGGTCAGCATTTGCACGTAAGTGCCGCTCAAGCCCAACAGTTTAATCTGTTTTGCACCCGTAGCTGCATCACTGTAACTTACATCGACCGAAGGGTTGGTGGTGAATGATTCGCCCAGATTGCAGCAAGCTGCTCGTATCAATTGGTTTTGACCGATAATTTCGGTACTTTCTACCCTAAAATTCGAGCGAGTGCGAGGGGCTGCCTTGATTTCGATATCATCCAAACTATATTCTTTCGAAATACTGTCTGGAACTTGTTTTGTCTGAGCCTTTGTTACTTGAGGCAGAAGCGCACATTCAGCCAGGAAAAGAGTTAAAAATGTCTGTTTCTTATTTACCATACGTCGTTACTTTTGTTGTTTTTGCGGCGCAAAGGTACAACTTTCCTTTTGTATAGGGTTTATAGAATTTTGGGAAATATTTATATATGTGCTGCAAATATAAGAATTTATAGACAAAAGTTGAAGAACAGAGGCTTTTTTTACGCTTTGTCTAATATAAATATGTGTGATAACCTTATAAATTGACTTGAAAAATACAAAAAATGCTCCTATTATTTTGGGGAAAGTTTATTTTCGCTATCTTTGCAGCGAATCTCCGTGATTGTGTTAATACTTACGATTTGGAGATTTTTGTTGACTAAAGTTCTAAGTAAAAATATAAACCGATGAAACAGTTGCAAAATGAACAGATGACCATTTCGGTCAAAGAGCATGGTGCAGAACTAGCCTCTATTGTGTGTGGCGGAAAGGAATATCTTTGGCAAGCTGATGAGAAGTTTTGGAAGCGCCATTCGCCGGTGCTGTTCCCGATAGTTGGCTCAGTGTGTAAAGGAGAATATCGTAGCCATGGCAAAACCTATAAAATGGGACAACATGGACTGGCGCGAGATCTTGATTTTACTCTTATTTCAGCGACGGACAACGAGCTTTGGTATGAGCTAAGTTCTACTCCCGAGACTCTTGAAAAATATCCCTATTCGTTCTGCTTGCGTATTGGCTACCGTCTTGAAGGTAAACGTATATCTGTGATGTGGAAAGTTGTCAATACCGGAGAAGAAACTATGGCCTTCCAGATTGGTGCACATCCAGCTTTCTTCTTCGCTGACCCTGAAAAACGAGGTTTCTTCCGCCTTTCGACCCAACAACGCACGCTTCCTATTTCGGTCATTACCGAGGGTGGAAACGTGGGCGGCACCTCAGAGATTACTACGGATGAGGAGGGCTTTATTGTAATCGATGACCACACTTTTGATCATGATGCTTTGGTTTTTGAAGATTCATTGCTGAATAAAGTGGAGTTGTGTCGCGAAGATCGTACCCCGTATGTGACAGTAGAATTTACAAGCCCGCTTGTGGGTCTTTGGTCGCCTCCTCACAAGCATGCACCTTTCGTTTGCATTGAACCTTGGTATGGCCGTACTGACCCTGCAGGCTATACTGGCACCTTGGAAGAGAAGCCTTGGATGCAGCATCTGGCGCCTAACGAGATTTTTGAGGCAAGCTATGATATTATAATCAATGACTGATGCTTAGTAGAAAAAATTGTGCAAAAAAATCTTGGTAAATATGATGTTTACCAAGATTTTTATCTTTATACCTATATAATGAAGTCACTTTTATTTATCTCGATTATCCGATAATCCATTTTGAACCTGGAATCAGAGAAATCAATTTACTGGTTACTACGCAGCACACAAATGTAAGCATTGCAATCACAGGGATGGCGAGCCATACAGGAAGCAGAGGGTTGGCTTGATCGCCATTCACGATCCAGGATGCGATAGGAGCGAGGAAAAATATATGCATCAGGTACATGCCAAACGAAAGGCGTGAGATAGATGCAATTGCTTTGGGCGTTTCTTTTTGCTCAATGCAGGTAAACATAAGGAAGGCTCCGAAAGTTGCCAATAGAACGTTGGGTGTACAGAAGGCCCAAGACCATTCAAGAAGTGGAGTTTCGATTAGTTGCCCTGGAGTTCCCATCCACCAGAAAGACCAACCTGTAAAGATGGCGCCAATGAGGAAGCTCACCAAGCCAACAGCCATTCGTTTCGTCCTATGCCAGTTGAGGTGTTTACGAATATAATGTGCCAGTACAAGATATCCGATATAACCAGAACAATACCAAAGCATTGTGAACCCATTCCAGAAACATTCTCCCCATATTTCGCTTGCGACAAATTGATGTAGCCAAGGCAGAAATGTCGAGATAGCGAAAAGTCCAATGAAGGCCAATTCCTCTTTTGCTGTCGCTTTCTCCAACCAGGGTGAAATTATCGGGATAATCAGGTAGAGTGAGATGAGAGGATACATAAACCACAGATGTCCAGCCATGGGAGAGAAGTTCAACGGCAACATCCACAAACTTTCTGTTGCTTCATTCCATGTCCAAGCGCCTGTTAATACGGGAATAAAGGTATAAAGCAGTTGAAAGGCGATGAATGGTGGGATGATGCGCAAAAATCGACGCTTGTAGAATGAGAACATGGTTTGCCCCTCCTTCATGGGTACAAGCAAGAATGCGCTCACTACCATAAAGAGTGGCACACAGGTGCGAGCCACAGTTCCGTCATAAAATGCTACCCAAAATCTGTTGGTTTCATTGGCGAGCATAGACACATTACCTGCCATTCCTGATGCATCGGCGCCATAAAAGTTCTCACTGGCGTGAACCAGCATTACCAAAAAGCAGGCAATTACTCTGAGGTAGTCAACAAAGACAATTTGCTTTTTTCCCATTATCTTTCTTTTTTATCATTATTAAACCAGAATTTGTTCTCTTTTGGCTAAAAATTTCATTGTTCGAACAAAACTATCTTAGCAATTTTTTTTGATAGGTCTGTTCAGATCAATTTTAGGCAATGCCGAGGAGTTCTATTTCAAAGATCAGTGTAGAGCCGCCAGGGATGCCAGGTTGCGAGAACTTGCCATAACCCATTTCTGCGGGAATATAAACCTCCCATTTATCACCAATGCACATTTGTTGCATGGCAATGATCCATCCTTCAATAAGGTCACAGAGGCGCACAGCTAGTGGGACACCACCACGACTAGAATCGAATTTCTTGCCATTGATGGTGAAACCCGAATAGTGTGCGGTGACGATGTTGCGTGGCGTAGGGTGGATGCCATCGTTTTTGCCTTGAGTCAGCACTTTGTAATAAATTCCTTTAGGAAGTGGTTTTACGCCCTCTTCCTTTGCTTTGGTCGCGAGCCATTCGGCATTAGCTTTTGCGTATTCTCTTTTGTTCATATGAATTAAAAATATTTACATTTCTTCAACTCGTACATACCCATTCATTACGCAATGAATGATGATATCTGCCAGCGATCTTGCGTTCAGTTTCTCCATAATGTTTTTGCGATGCGAGATGATTGTTGTGGTTGACACGTTGAGCCGATCTGCAATTTCTTTATTAATAAAACCTTTGCAGAGGAGAACCGCCACTTCGGCTTCGCGTGCTGATAGGAGAGGAGTCTTGCCAGTTTCCTCTTTTTGCATCATGATTGCACCTCGGTCATGATGTCCTTGGTGTCCGCGGTGTTGCAAGCGCATGATATCTCGCACCAATGCTTGCTCGCTCTGACAGATGTTGAGTGTATAGACATCATTAATAAGCATTTCTCCACTCACCAATACGATACTTTTGTGTGGATGCTCGCGAAAAAAAGAAGCGTGCTCAAAATATTTCTGAGAAGAGACAAAATAGTGTAGAAAACAAGGATTCTCTTGTGCCTGGAGCTCTTCAAGATTTTTGCATACAATAATCTCTGCCATGGGCATAAGTTCGGAGAGCAATTGCTGCAGCCCGAGACAAAGAAGGATGTTGGAATCAATGATGGCGAAACGAATATTCATGCTGCAAATGTAGAAAAAAGTAGGAAGATATTTGGCATTATATATATAAATATGTATATTTGCGGCCAGAAAAAGTGCTGTTTTGAGCAAAACAACATATATACTAAACAACAAAACAAGAATTTATGATAACGATTGTTGGTCCAACGGCTTCAGGCAAAACTCGTCTGGCTGTAGATATTGCCCTCGCTTTCGATACTGAAATCATCAGTGCAGATTCGCGTCAAGTATATAAAGGCATGACGCTGGGTACGGGCAAGGATCTTGAGGATTTTGTGGTTCGTAATGATGCCGGTGAGGTTGTAAAAACTATTCCCTGCCATTTGTATGACATCCGAGAGCCTGGCTATAAATATAGTATATATGAGTATCAGCAGGACTTTCACCGAGTTTATAACGACATGCTGAACCGTGGCAAACTCCCTGTGCTGTGTGGCGGAAGCGGCCTTTATGTTGAAAGTGTGCTGCGCGGTTATGAGATGCATGAAGTGCCCGAAAATCCAGAACTGCGTGCCCAGCTTGAAGGAAAAAGTTTGGCTGAGTTGACAGAGATACTGAAAGGATATAAAACGCTTCACAACCAGACGGACACCGATACGGCCAAACGAGCCATTCGTGAAATTGAGATAAGAGATTACTATAAGACCCATGCCGAACAGTTGACTGGTTATCCTGCAGTAAAAAGCCTTGTTGTGGGCATAGACATTGAGCGCGAATTACGTCGCGCAAAGATAAGTAAACGTCTGCGCGAACGTCTCGATGCTGGCATGGTAGAGGAGGTGAGAGGTCTTCTTGATGGTACTTCGGGCTATAATCCTGTACCTGCCGAGAATCTGATTTATTATGGTCTCGAATACAAGTTCCTCACCCTCTATGTTACCGGTCAGCTGAGTTATGAAGAGATGGTGCGACAACTTGAGATTGCTATTCATCAGTTTGCCAAACGACAGATGACCTGGTTCCGCGGTATGGAGAAACGTGGCACCCATATTCATTGGATCGATGCTTCGGTCGACCCCAAGGAAAAGGTGGAATTGGTAAAGAATCTGTATGAACAATTTTTGAACGACAAGTAAATTTTTTGCAAAAAAACAACTAAAATAAGCGGAACTGCCCCCTGTTATAGGGCGTAAATCGGCCGAAAAAGCCTTTTTTTTACAAAATGAGCAAAATTATTGTCATTTTTGCTTGGCATTTTTCATTTATGTTGTTATATTTGCACCCGAAAATTGAAAGTCGTGTTCGTTCCAGTCTTTTTGATAGGAACACACGGTCCTAACCCAATAATTTAAAACATTATTAGTAGTGGAAACTTTTTACAGAACTAGCGCCTACTTAGTGTCGCATGTCTATTCACCCGTCCGTAGGGCCTTGATGGACGAAATCAACTGGAGCTCTCGTCTTATCGGTATCAAGGGTAGTCGTGGTGTGGGAAAGACAACTTTCCTGCTTCAGTATGCTCTTGAGAAGTACGGACCGGATGATCGCCGTTGCCTTTACATCAACATGAACCACTTCTATTTCTACTCGCACTCTTTGCGTGAGTTTGTTTCGCAGTTCCAGCAGGGCGGCGGACGAACCTTGTTGATCGACGAGATCTTCAAGTATCCAGGCTGGTGTGAGGAGTTGAAATGGATCTATGACAACTATCCAAAGGTACAGATCATCTTCGCGGGTTCGACCGTTATGCGATTGAAAGAGGCTAATCCCGTCCTCAATGGCATTGTGGATTCTTACAACTTGCGCGGATTTTCTTTCCGTGAGTATATTAATCTCATGACTGGTAGCAATTTCCGTTCATACACTTATGACGAAATTCTGAACAATCATGTGCAGATTGCTACGGAGATTACCCAGGCGGTTAAACCTTTGAATTATTTCAAGGATTATATCCATCATGGCTATTATCCATTCTTCCTTGAGAAAAAGAATTATTCTGAAATGCTCATCAAGAACATGAATACCATGCTCGAAGTTGACATTCTCTTCCTTAAGGAGATTGAGTTGGGTTATTTGCCAAAACTTAAGAAGTTGCTCCATATTTTGGCTCAGGAGGCTCCTTGCAGTCCTAATGTTTCTATGCTTGCTAAGAGCATCGAGACTTCGCGTGCCACTGTGGTCAACTACTTGAGCTATCTGAAGGAGGCCCGTCTTATCAACATGCTTTATGTTAACGATGAGCAGTTCCCAAAGAAGCCTGCGTTTGTGTATATGCACAACACTAATATTCTCTACCCAATCTGTTTGAATGAGGTAGAACCTCGCCAGCTGCGTGAAACATTCTTCTATAATATGATTCACCAGAGCAACAAGCTCAACAAGTCAACTGAGCGCAATGTGCAGTTCCTCGTCAACAAGCGTGATCGTTTCCGTGTTTGTGACTGGGTAGTTCGCACTAAGAACAATCCTGAGTACTGGTATGCTATTGACAACTTTGAGGTAGGTCACGATAATGTGATTCCTTTGTGGTTGTTTGGCTTCCTTTACTAATCGGGTGGCCCGAGTTTCGGGTTGTGAATGAAAAATGAACAAATATTTCGTGTTAGTAACTCATATTAACAAAAAATTTTTTTAATCTTACATCATTACAATGGGAAAGAAATTTATGACATGTGATGGTAACACCGCAGCTGCGCATATTGCGTATATGTTCAGTGAGGTTGCTGCTATCTATCCTATTACTCCATCTTCTCCTATGGCTGAGAACGTGGACGAGTGGGCTGCACAGGGTCGCAAGAACCTTTTTGGCGAGACTGTTCTCGTTCAGGAAATGCAGTCAGAGGGTGGCGCTGCGGGTGCTGTTCACGGCTCACTTCAGGCTGGTGCCCTTACCACCACCTTTACTGCGTCACAGGGCTTGCTCCTGATGATTCCTAATATGTATAAGATCGCGGGTGAGTTGATCCCATCTGTATTCCATGTTTCTGCTCGTACCCTTGCTTCGCACGCTTTGTGTATCTTTGGCGATCACCAGGACGTTATGGCTTGCCGCCAGACCGGTTTCGCTATGTTGGCAGAGGGTTCAGTTCAGGAAGTAATGGATCTTGCTGGCGTTGCACACTTGGCAACTCTTACCAGCCGTGTTCCATTCCTCAACTTCTTCGATGGTTTCCGCACCTCACACGAGTATCAGAAGATTGAGGTTATCGACCAGGAGGATATCCGT
>JAUNCV010000109.1 GCA_030526445.1 Bacteroidales bacterium
TTCGTGGCGCGTCAGATCGTTACGCATAGCCATGCCTTGCTGCTGGCGGGCTTCCAGGTGGCTCATCACACGATGCATCAGCTGGATGTTTTCGTCATACACACGCAGGGCATTATCCATCTTGATGAGCTCAAGATATTGAGCCAGAGCCGAAAAGCGCACATTATTGCGGGTCGAAGTCAGGTTGACCTCCTCCATCTGCTTACCCAGTTCGGCCAGTCGGATACCAGCACTTATGGCGCCACCCGTATAGATGGCCTGCTGGGCTTCGAGCTGAAAGGAATTACCCCAGCGTGGAGCCGTGAAACTCGTTGAATTGGTGAAATCGCGGTCCAGCATCGTCACATCGCCATTCAGGCTACCCTTAAGTTCGATGTTCACATCGGGCAGCCTGTTAGCCTTAGCTGCCTCCACCCCATGGCGGGCAGCCTCAATTCCTGTACGAGCCGAGTGGATCTGGTTGTTATTTTCCTCAATCAGTCCGTAGAGTTCCTCCACGGTCAAGTTTCTCTGAGCCTGCACACTTGCTCCGATGCAGAGCAAAGCCAATATCAGAGCCAATTGTTTCTTCATATTGAACATACCTTAAAGATAAATACTATTTTTCGGGGTGCAAAGGTAGGAATTATTGCGTGATGTTTGATTTTAAATTTGTGCGTGTTTATGTTTGATTTTACGCAATTATCGCCTAAATATTAGATACAATCAATACAAAATGGACAATTACAACATTAAAAGCGCCTTTTTCAACATATAAATTAGCCTCAAATTTTGTATTTCCATAATTTTGGACTATCTTTGCACCATGATACATCAGCTCTCCATACACCAGCTCGCTCAATCACCAGGCATCATCTGTCTGGAGGAGGATTTCGCCCTTTGCGACAAGCTCTCGCTCCTGCCTCATATCGAAGCCTCATTCCATACCGACCTGCTCATGGTATTCTTCTGTCTGAAGGGGCATATGCAGGCCATCTTTGGCGATCAGACCCAGCAACTCTCAGCTGGCGACGCCTACCTCTGCCGTCCACGCCTCACCATTCAGCAAGTCATGACCAGTAGCGACTGCCAGGTGTGGGTGCTCTTCTATACCCCACGCATAGTAGATTACATGTTGCCTGCCCGCCACGATGTTTCCAAAGTGCTCGAAGGAGGCCTCAATCCCATCGTTCATTTTGGCGCCGATACCATGAATCAGCGTTTCTTACTCTTGCTCGACATGCTACGCCAGCGTGCCACCCATCCGCATTTGCCCTTCCGTACACAGTCGGTCTATCATCTGTTTGCTACCCTGCTGTTCGAGGTGCTCAATCCTTGCTGCATCCCGATGTCGAAGCATAGCAACGACACAGAAGCCGAGGCCTCCGAAACGTTGGCCACCACACAAGCCAAACGCGCCGACACCCTCTTCAAGCTCTTCATCAAACACCTTTCGGCCGATAATGGGTGCCATCGGACTGTGGCCTATTATGCCGACCTGCTTTGTGTCTCGCCTAAGCACCTTTCGAGGGTAATTCGCCAGAAGACTGGCACCCCAGCCCTGACCCTCATCAACAAGCATGCCATACAGCAAATCAAACTCGACCTGAAACTCACCGACCTTCCAATCAACGAGCTGGCCACCAAATACAACTTTTCGAACTTCTCTTTCTTCTGCCAATTCGTCAAGTCGAATTTGGGCATGACACCGCAGGAATATCGCGAGACATAACATGCAAAGAGGTCATAATCAATGCTTACCGCTCTTATTATGACCCCGAATAGGCCAAATGTCCGTTTTTTACAACCGAAAGAAATCAAGGCGCTGTATCTTTGCACAAAAATTTACAACAATAAAGAATATGATTACAGAAAAAGAATATAAGACGGCAAAACGAGTTTTCTACATATCAGGCGCCATGATGGGACTTATTCTCATCATGTTGCTCAGAGTAGTCTATGACCACTACGTCAACAGCCCCGAGGAGCACCATGTAACGGCTATACTAAGCAGTTTCCCTCTTTTTGCATTCCTTATGGGGCAAAGCTGGGGAAAAATGCAGAAGTACAAAAAACAGGACAAATGAAAAAGATTCTGAAAATTATAGCCGGAGCACTGGGTGGCGGAGTCATTGGACTTGCCATTGTAGCTTTGATCATTTGGCTGATAGATGGAGATGAAGCCTTTAACACCCTTAGAGAACACAAGGATGTAGGCGCTTTGAAACTGGTCCTATCTATTGTGTATAGTTTGGTGGCCATGGCAATGGCTGTCATCCTACAATTTGCTCTTCATGAGCTGGGACATCTGCTGGGCGGCCTTGCCACAGGTTACAAGTTTGTTTCCATACGCTTGTACCGCTTCACTTTAGTCAAGGAACAAGACAGGTTGCGGCTCAAGCAATTTGACCTGCCTGGCACAGGTGGCCAATGCATTATGACTTTGCCCGATGATACCGATTCCGAGCGCGTACCCTACTTTTGGTTCAATGCCGGAGGAGTGCTCACTAACCTGCTGCTCGTGGCTGGTTCTGCCTTTATGCTCATGCACTTAGAGTGTCCCAAACTGATTGATGCCCTGCTCTTCCAGATGGCATTCGTAGGCACCTTGTTCGCGCTTATCAATGGTATTCCGCTTAAGCCGAATGGCATGAGTAACGATGGACGCAACATCCTTATACTGAGCCTTAGTCGCCAAGAACGTCGCTACTACTTGCGTACGATGCAGATAGCCGGAGCCTTAAGTCAAGGGACCAGGCTCAAGGAAATGCCCAGAGAGTGGTTCGATGAGAATAGTCCGGAAAATGCCCATCAGACCTTTTCGTTTGCCAACCGGCTGAACTACATCTGCTGGCTCGAAGACCAGGGACGATTCGAAGAAGCCCGGAGCATGTGCGAGGAACTGCAGGCATGGGACGACAAGCAGCTACCTCTCATATTGCGCATAGAGCTTACAACCGAACAGATCACGCTAGAACTGCTCACTTCGTGCCGCAAGGAGGTGATAGCGAAGCTTTGGACGCCACAAGTGAAGAAATGCATTGAGATAGGCAGCCGTTACGCTTCGCCTAAGATGGTGGCACGCCTTGCCATTGCGCTACTCTATGACAAAGACGAGCTGCTTGCCGCGGAACTCTACAATGAATTGCTTAGAAAACGCCATCTGTACCTCATGCCGAGCGAAGTTGAAACTTCTTTGTATCTGGCGGATTGTCTGAAACAAAAAAAAGACTTAAAATATTAAGTAGAAGATTATGACTAAGAAAGAAATACTATACATCTTGCTCGATCAGTATGCTGATCATGAAATGGCATTCCTCTCTCAAGCAATCAACGCTGGAGAGATGGGACCTCGCCAGAATCCTTTATATATAAATAAGGTGGTGGCACCTAGCATGGAACCTGTATGTTCGATTGGAGGCTTCCGTACCTTACCCGACTATATCCTCGACAGCATTCCGCAGGACTATGCAGCTTTGGTATTGATAGGCGGCTATGGATGGATGTCGCCCGAAGCCGACAAGGTTATGCCTTTGGTAAAAACTGCAATAGAACAAGGTAAGATTGTGGGAGCCATCTGTAACGCTGCCTCCTGGATGGCAAAACATGGATTCGTGAATCATGTAAAGCATACTGGTAATGGCATCGATCAACTTAAGATGTGGGCTGGTGCAGCCTATACCAACGATACTGGCTATCAGAATGAACAGGCAGTAAGCGACGGAAGAATAGTGACGGCAAATGGATCGGGACAACTGGAGTTTGCACGCGAACTACTTTTGCTGCTCGAAAATGACACTCCAGAGATGATTGAGCGCTACTATCAGTTCAATAAGCAAGGCTTCGTGAAACTATTTTCACCACAACCTCGCTTCCGATTCAATACCGTGGGCCTCTTCACCCGCGACAACCGAGCCATCGTCGATTTCTACACCCGTTGCTTCGGATTCACCACCGAATGGGATGGTATTCAGCCTAATGTAGAGATGTACTTGGGCGAAATGCGTATCATTCTCTACCCTCGCCCTGACATTCAGGAGATGCTTTCGCAGCGGTTCGAATACCACGAAGGTCTTAACGGCACGGTGGAGTTGGCCTTCGATGTGCCCACGTTTGCCGATGTGGACAAGGAGTATCAGCACGCACTCAGTTGTGGCGCACGCTCCGTTCTGCCTCCCACCACCGAACCTTGGGGACAACGCACCTGCTTTGTGGCCGATCCTGACGGTAATCTGATAGAGATTGGTTCGTTTAATGCATAGGGGTAAAATCACTAAAGCAATATGAAACTGAAGAAGTATTTGGCCATCGGCCTTGCTGTGATGGGACTGGTTCACATTGCAGCCACATTCACACCTGTCATTGCCGGCAAACTCGAACCGCTTACCGAATCAGGTCAGCAAGCATTCACCTACATGAGTCTTATGTGTGGTGCTCTGTTGGTGCTGGGCGGCATAATCATCTTTATGTTGGCCGATAAAATTAAAGAGGCTTCATTTCTGAGCAAGCCTCTGAGACTGACTGAGGCCATCTTGGTGATTGATGGCATTCTTGCCGCTTGCATGATGCCAGCCAATCCTTGTGCCTGGGTGATACTTTTGCTTGCTCTGCCATTGCCGTTCATCGGATATAAGTAAACAGAAGAAAAATGAATATACTGATACTTAATGCCAGCCCACGTCCCAAGGGCAATATCTCGCTGATGCTGGACGTCATCAAAGAAGAGGCTGAAAGACAAGGAGCAGTTGTGAATATGGAGCGGGTGCAAAAGCTCTCGGTCCGCCCATGCATCGCCTGCATGAGATGCCGCTCGAGCCAGAAATGCGCCTTGCCCGAAGATGACGCACAGCGTATCCTCAAGTTCATCGAAGGATGTGACGTACTCATCATTGGTTCGCCCTGTTATTGGGGCAATGTCCCCGGCACACTCAAATTGTTGTTCGACCGCATGGTCTATGGCATGATGGGCGAACAGCCTTCTGGGCTCCCCATCCCCTTGCATCGAGGAAAGAAAGCCGTAATAGTAACTACCTGCAGCACCCCTTGGCCCTTCAACATCCTTGCCAATCAGACCGCGGGCGTTGTCAAGGCCCTCAAGGAAATCCTTGGATGGAGCGGATTCCGCATCGTGGCAAAACTGCAAAAGGGCGGCACCCTCAAGCATCCTGAGTTTACCGATAAAGACCGACAGAAGTGCATCAAGATAGTCAAGAAATTAAAATAATAAAGCAGCCTTCGCACAATAACGCAAGCCCATCGCTACAACACTCGTAGCGATGGGCTTTTTCTTACATAAACAATCTTATAAGCCTATCTTTCAACTTCGTATAAGGTTGATAGCGAATCTGTGGATCAATCCATGTGGGGCTCTTCACTATCGACTTGGCATGGCTGAATGTAAGGAAAGAATGGTAGCCATAATAGGATCCCATGCCCGAATCACCAATGCCGCCAAATGGCATTTTGTGATTCGACAGATGGACGACCGTATCGTTGACACAACCTCCACCAAACTGGAGCGTCTCCATCACGTTGCGCTCCACTTTCTTATCTGAAGTGAACAGATACAAGGCCAAAGGGTGTGGACGTTGTTGTACAAACCGCATGGCTTCCTCCACATTCCTCACCTTCAGGATAGGCAAAACCGGTCCGAAAATCTCCTCACCCATCACAGCGTCTTCGGCCGAAACTTCGGTCAAAATGGTTGGAGCAATCTTCAACTTTTCGGCATCAGCCTCTCCTCCGAATGCTACTTTCTGTGGTTCGATTAGGCGGCCGATACGGTCGAAGTGGCGACGGTTGATAATCTTACCATAAGCCGGATTCTCCAATGGATGCTCGCCATACATTGCCACGATCTCCTCCTTGAGATATCCAACCAACGCATCGTGCACCGACTCCTCGACCAAAACATAATCAGGAGCCACACACGTTTGTCCCAAATTCATAAGTTTACCAAAGGCGATGCGACGAGCAGCCAGACGCAGATTGGCACTTCGAGTGACGATGACGGGCGATTTTCCACCCAACTCAAGTGTCACGGGTGTCAAGTGTCGGGCAGCCCGTTCCATTACATAGCGCCCTACAGAGCCATTACCCGTATAGAAAATGTAGTCGAAACGCTCCTCCAGCAACGACTTACCCACCTCTGCATCACCATTGACAACAGCCACGAGGCGCACATCGAGCGACTCTGACAGCACCTTTGTGACAATCTGAGCCGTAGCTGGTGCCAATTCCGAAGGTTTGACAATACAGCAATTACCGGCTGCAAGTGCTCCTATCAGAGGAGCAACAGAAAGAAGGAATGGGTAATTCCAGGGAGCCATAATGAGCACAACTCCATAAGGGCAATAGATGATCTTCGATTGCGCCGGACTGATAGCCATTGGGGTGCTGACATGCTTGGCGCGCGTCCAACGTTTCAAATGCTTGACTGCATCGTCAATATCAGAATAAATCGAAGCTATCTCAGACATATAAGCCTCTGTGGTCGACTTACCTAAATCGATACGCAGAGCCTCCATTATTTCACTTTCATGCCTTTTGATTCCCTCCTTTAACTTTCTCAGGGCAAGGCGACGTGCATCGATACCAAGTGTTGCTCCCGATTGGAAATAGGCTCTTTGAGCCATAATCATCTGTTTCATTTTTTTTGTGTATTATTAATCTCCATTTATTCTTTTATACTTTTCAAAAACTGCCCCACCGACTGTCCTGTCCACTTATTGAATGCACGAAGGAAAGCCGTGGTATCTTCATAAGCCAGAAGAAAGGCAATCTCTTCACTCGTACTGGTGCCATTCAACAAATAAGCCTTGGCTTGGAGCATACGCGTGGTTCCTAACTGTTGCTGATAACTCGTTTGAGCCTCTTTCAGGCGGCGTTGCAGCGTGCGCACACTCATGCACAGTTTCGAAGCCACATCCTCAATGCGGCTCTTGCCCAATGGCAGCAGTTCGGTAAGAGCACTTCGTACACGAGTCCCGATATCGTCATCCTCTTCCATTTCAGAAAGTCGTCGTTGCAGCTCAGGTTCTATATATTTCCTTATCGAATCATTTCGGCTCATAAATGGCAATAGCAAGTCCTCCCTTGCAAAAGTAATTCTCACCTGCTCAGACTGCAGCACATCGCACCCAAGGAACTCTCGGATCAATGGCGAAAACGCCTCCTGTACACACTCAAGTTTGATT
>JAUNCV010000110.1 GCA_030526445.1 Bacteroidales bacterium
CTCAGGCATGGGAAACTGCAGCAGGCAAGTATGCCGTTAAGTTCGGAGCAAATATCGAAGACATCCGTGCAACAGGTTTCTATACTCAGAGCAAGGCTCAGCAGGTGGCAGGTCATGATGTTTGCAAACCCAATATGGAACTCTGATTTATCTCAACGACGAGAATAGTAAAATTGACTTCTTTGCCTAGAGAAATTTTTTTTCCTAGGCAGAGAAGTCAATTTTTGTTTCTTTCAAATGTTTTTGTTTAGGGCTCTACTATTGGCCAGCCTTCACTATCCCATTTCATTTCTCGAAGGAAGAGGTAGGATTGTCCGTCTTTTCGGTCATAGGCATGACTCACAAAATAGTCTTTACCCTCGAAGGTGTAGGCTGCGTTATGGCCGATGCCAGCCCACTTCTCGTTGCCTTGCACCACAATGCTTCCACCGTCGCGGTCCATGCGGTTGCCCTCTTTGTCCAGATAGGGACCGGTTACCTTCTTGCTTCTTCCCACCACAACTTTATAGGTGCTTTCGGTGCCTCGGCAGCAATAGTCGAAAGAAACAAACAAGTAGTAATAACCATCATGCTCAATGATGAAGGGAGCTTCCACTGGTGCATCGCCAGCATTGTCTTCATCAAAGTCAAAACTACGTGGGCGTTTTGAAAGAGTGTGCCATTCCTGAGGTTCGGCCAAAGCCATAAGGTCAGAGGTCATTTTTACGAGTTTTATACCTTCCCACCAAGAGCCGAACGACATCCATGGCGTTCCCTCTTCATCGAAGATGATGTTGGGGTCAATGGCATTCCACATGTCGCGACCTGGAACCGATTGTATCACCATGCCATGATCTTCCCAACCATAGCCTTTGGCTTTTGGGTCGAGTGTCGGACTCGAAATGTGGCCTATGAGTGATGTGTTCTTTCCGCCTATCGAGCAAACATAGAACATGTGCCAGCGCCCTTGGTGGTATATCACATCGGGAGCCCACATGTGTCCTCTGAAGTTGGGTATCTTGTCCATTGTCCATTGGGGCGTTGTCTCGAACACAGGCTTCTCGAAGTGCCAAGTCTTCATCCCGTCATTCGAACTACTCACTGTGATACCCATGCCGGTGCTATACATATAGTAGGTGTTTCCCTCTTTTGCGATGACCGGATCGTGTACCACCACCTCGTCGGCAGGATATGCTTTGTTGGCAGGTTTGAAAGGTTTCTGAGCCAGAGCCATGCAGGCAATACTCATCAAGCAGGTTGTCAGAAGTGTTTTCATATTTTTGTTACATTTAGTTTGTGCAAAAGTGCATATTTATCTGCATACGGCCAAAAAAATGAGACTAAAATCCATTTTACAGTGACGTTATTTATTTTTTCTAATCAAAAAAGTGTAGATTTGCCTCGATTTTTCTAACGATTCGTCAAACTGAATGTTTCAATGAATATTATTTGTCGCTATTTTTTACGAGTAGTATTGTTTTTTTTACTCGTGACGTTTTCCTCTTTTGTGAGCAATGCCAAGTCTCATAGCAGTCATTTGCTTGACGACGGCATTTCCTGGGAATTGGCTCAGTATCGAAAAAACTCGATAAGCAACTTGTCGTATTTCCTTAAGATGTCAGTTCCGGAGAATAAGGATTTGGATATAGAATCAACTCTGGAGTTGCGTTTCCATTTAGGAAATCGGCAGGATGTTATTCTAGATTTTTGTGAATCGCCAGATAAGATTCATGAAATCATAAGGCTTTCAGAAAAGGGAAAGAAACCTGAAACCTCTGTGTGTAAATGGGAGTGCAAAAATGGTCATCTCGTCATACCTCGTCAATATGCGTGTCAAGGGGAGAATGCGTTTATTATACGTTTCACGGCCGGAAATCAAGGCTTGAACCGACGTGATGGGTATATTTATTCTCTTTTTGTGCCTGATAGAGCTCATACTGTTTTCCCATGTTTCGACCAACCTAATCTTAAAGCGCGTTTCAGCTTGGAATTAGAGATTCCTGAAAACTGGAAGGTGGCTCAGAATGGCGTGCAAGAAGAATGCAGCCAGCAAGTGATGAACCCAGGACGAAAAGTGGTAAAGCATGTGCTCGAAACCCCAATTCCAACCTATCTGTTTGCCTTTGCAGCAGGAGAGTTCCAGTATCAGTTGTTTAGTGAGGGCAACAAGACAATTGGCGCTTTTTATCGAGAAACAGATTCTCTTCGCATAGCTCAGTTGCCCGAAATAATGCATCAAGTCGTTTTCTCGCTCAACTGGTTAGAAGATTTTACGGGATTGAAGTACCCTTTCCCCAAATATGATCTTGTCATTCTCCCAGGTTTTCAGTTTGGTGGTATGGAGCATGTGGGTGCAACTTTTTATAATGACAATACGTTGTTCCTATCGGCCAACCCAACACCCGATGAACTTTTAGCCCGTACGCAACTCATTTCGCACGAAACTGCACACATGTGGTTTGGCGATGCCGTGACAATGGATTGGTTTAACGATGTTTGGACCAAAGAGGTGTTTGCCAACTATTTTGCTGCCGAAATCACAGAGCCAATGTTTCCCGATATTGACCATAATCTCAACTGGTTAAAACGCTATCAGGCAGCAGCCATCGCTCAGGATAGAACAGAGGGAAGGACAAGTATTCGCCAACCGCTTGATAATATGAAGAATGCGGGACTAATTTATAACAACATTATATATAATAAGGCTCCTGTTATGATGCGAAAGATGGTGCAGATGATGGGGAAGGAGGCATTCCGCAGAGGCATTCAGCAATATGTTAAGCAGTATCTGTATGACAATGCAACATGGGATGACCTTATAGCCATCCTTGACAGAGAGACGCCTGAAGATCTTAAATCCTTCAGTCTGGATTGGGTCGATACACCTATGTGGCCACATTATTGGGCCGCAAGTTGGGATGATGCTCGAATAGGAGATACATACGGATTCTTTGAGCTGAAACCTTTGCAGGCTGATTCGCTTATGAATAGAGGTTGGCAGTCTTTTCAAGGAAGTGGAGCTCAGCGTCAGGCCTTGCTGATGAATCTTTATGAAAACTATTTGGCTAAAACGGGTAATATTACCGATGAAGCTTTCGCCTGTTTTTTGATTAAGAATATCGAAGAATCTTCTGACCCATTATTGTGCTCTACCATGCTCAGTTATTTGTCTCTTCCGCTCGAATCGATGACAGAGCAATCTCCCGTCTTTGAGAGAGAACTATGGTCTCTTGCCCAAAATCATAGCAGGTCTGAGGTTAGAACTGGCATTCTTCGTTTGTTGGTGGGAAGTATGCAAAGTGTTGCTATGGTCGATAGCATGTATTTGCTTTGGCAAAAGGGGGAGTCTTCATTGCTTTCGATTAACGATTTTAATACTCTTACGTACGAACTTGCCATCAGGATGCCTGAGAAAGCAGATAGTTTGGTTGCGGTTCAAAAAGAGAGGAATACCAATCCAGACCGCCGAAAGCAGTTTGAGTATGTGGCACGAGCGGTTTCTCCTTCGGCCGAGGAACGTGACAGACTTTTTGCTTCGCTCGAAAAACCTGAAAACCGTCGTATTGAGCCCTGGACGCTCTCTTTGCTTTACTACCTGAATCATCCTTTGCGAGAAGAAGAGTCTGTGAAGTATATTCGACCAGCTCTTGAATGGATTTGGGATATTCAAAAAACTGGTGATATTTTCTTCCCAGCTAACTGGTGTGCACGCCTGTTGTCAGGTCATCGTTCAAAGGCGGCTTATGAAGAGGTAGAGGCGTTCTTGGCCGATCATCCTGACATGTTGCCTTTACTCAGAAATAAGGTACTTAGTGCGGAATATTATCTGAAGAGGGCAAACAAATAAAACATGTCAAATTTCGAGTTTCTCGCGAGGAAAATTTTGAAACCTCGCGAGGAAACAAAAAAAAGAGCCTGTTTTGTGCTCTTTTTTAACATACAGAAATGGCAGAACTTCGTTGTAAAAGTTCTGCCATTTTATGATGTTACCAAGCAAGGCTGAGCGGAGTGTTGCAAGGAGCAAACTCTACAAAAAGACAAGAGTCAGCATTGATAACCTTGCGGGTGGTTGCACCTTGTTGTGCTCGAACCTGTTTACCTTGCCAATGGTGGCCTGAGAGTCGAAGGGTGAGAGGCTCATGATAGAGCAAAGTATCGAGCGGATTGGTGCAGGTAATCTGGCAGGCGTTAGTTGTGCCGTTGGCCGAGATTTGCACGGCCTCGCGTTCCTTTAAATAAGAGGCTACTTCGGCAAATGTGCCTACCCAAACACTATCTTCGGCATTTTTAACCACATCATAGAAGTCATAGAGTTGCTGAGGGTCATTCCAAAGGTCCCAACCGTAGGTCGTGCCATGTGTCATGGTGACGCCCCAGCTGTGATTTGAAATCTGCTCCTGCAACCAGTTCTCCATCGACTCGGGGGAGGAAAAACTATTCGCCTGTCCGTGGCCCTCTTGGAAAGTGCGAGTTCCTACACGACCCTCTTCGCACAAAGCTACCACTTCTGGACTCATGGCATTATAGGGGTAAGCCATGGTTATGGGGCGAATCCCAGTTCGTGCTTCGAGCACGCTATCGCAAAGCCAGAGCTCGCGCTTTACCTCTTCGGCTGAGAGCGATGTGAGTGCCGGATGAGTCCAGGTGTGATTGCTCATTTCGTGTCCGCGATTGGCAAGATCGGCTACCTGTTCCCATGTCATCCAGGGATAATCAGGTTCAAGTTTATCCATATTTGCTCCGATAATCCAGAATGTTCCGCGAAATCCGCGTTTTTCAAGTTCTGGGGCGATGTCGGAATAATGGCAAAGCATGCCATCATCGTAGGTGAACGATATGGCGCATGCTTTGTTGTCTTTATATGGAGTGACGTTTACTTCATACTCTACTTGAGTAGGCTTGCATGCCGAAAGGCTTGAGAGCAAGGCAATGCCTGCGGTAAACACGAATGCGAGTTTCATATAAAGTGATTATAAGCTATTGTATGACTGAGAGAAGGTGTCGCCTTGACGAATGTCACCTGTACGGATGCCTTTCTTGAGCCAACGCGAACGCTGGTCAGATGTGCCATGGTTGAACGAATCGGGTACAGAGTAGCCACGAGCTTTCTTCTGCAGGTAGTCGTCGCCAATCTTTTGGGCAGCATTCAGGCCTTCATCAATGTCACCATCTTCGATAGAATCGAACATCAGGTTGTCATGATAAGCCCAGAGGCCAGCATAGAAGTCGGCCTGCAACTCAAGGCGCACGCTAATCTGGTTCGACTCTTTGGTGTCGCGTCCATACTGGTTCATGAGTTTATGAGCATCGTCGAGAGTTCCCAGCAAATACTGGACGTGATGGCCAACTTCGTGCGCAATGACATAGGCATAGGCAAAATCGCCATCAGCACCTAATTGTTTTTTCATGCTCATAAAGAACGAGAGGTCCAGATATACAGTCTGATCGGCTGAACAATAGAATGGACCTGTGCTTGAAGTGGCACTACCGCAACCCGAGCGCACTGCATCTTTGAAGATGACAAGTTTAGGTGCACGATAGGTTTTGCCTAATTTCTGGAACTCAGCGCTCCATACATCCTCAGTTCCTGCCAAAATTTTGGAAGAAAACTCAAAAAGTTCCTTTTCCTGAGCGCTTTGGTTATACTCTACTTGTTCTGTTGCACCGCCTTCGGCTGTTCCCATAAGGCCGCCAAGAATGCCATCGCCACCAAAGAACATAGATGCAACAACAATCACAATGGCAATAATTCCTGTAATGCCACCTTTTTTGCCCGAAAGGAGCATCTGCAAAAGCATGCCAACGATGTTGGAACCTCCACTTGCACCGCCCGAAACACGCTGGCCACGGCGGTCTTCAACATTACTACTTGATCTGCGTCCTGAAAGTTTCATAACTTAAAAGATTACTATTGTTTCAACAGGTTATTAATAAAAATGATTGGCCACAAAGTTAGCGGATTGTCGGCAAATTTGCAAATATATTTACCGAAATGCTATAAAAATGTCTGTTTATTTGCAAAGTTGACAAAATTCGATTATATTTGCGCCCATTATTGACTATAAATTTGAACATCTATATATATGGAAAAGAAACCTGTTGTGCTGAGCGGTATTCGCAGTACCGGACATCTGCACCTCGGCAACTACTATGGCGCGCTCCGCAATTTTGTGGATATGCAGAACGATTATGACTGCCGCTACTTTATTGCCGACTATCACTCTTTGACCACTCAGCCCGATCCTTCGGTGCTGAATCCTAATGTGCGAAGCATCCTTGCCGAGTATCTTGCTGCTGGCATGGACCCAGAGAAGTGTATCGTATATGTACAGAGCGATGTGCCTGAGACTTGTGAGTTCTATACTTTGCTCAATATGCATGCTTACCTGGGTGAGCTTGAGAAGACCGTTTCGTTCAAAGATAAGGCGCGTAAGCAGCCTAATAATGTGAACGCAGGTTTGCTTACCTATCCAGTACTCATGGCTGCCGATATCCTGCAGCATAAGGCAAATTTTGTCCCTGTAGGTAAGGATCAGTTGCAGCATCTTGAAATGGCACGCAATTTTGCTCAGCGTTTCAACCATTTCTACAAGGCCGATTTTATGGTTATGCCAGAGCCATACAAGGCAAAGGGCGAGCCAATCAAGATTCCTGGTCTTGACGGAAGCGGAAAGATGGGTAAGAGCGAAGGCAACTGCATTTACATCAACGATGAGGATGCAGTTGTAATCAAGAAGTTCAAAAAGGCGGTAACTGATATGACTCCTACTGAGCCAAACTCAGAGATGAATGAGCCTATTCAGAACCTCTTCTATTTCTTGAAGCTTGTTTCGAGCCCAGAGGTTTACGAACAGTTCCTTGCTTCGTGGAACGACTGCTCAATCCGTTATGGTGACCTGAAGATGCAGATTGCTGAGGATGTGCTCAAGGTGACTCGTCCAATTCGCGAACGCTATAACGAGATTTATGCCGATGCCGACTACCTGAACAAGGTGCGCGAAATGGGCGCCGAGAAGGCTCGCGAGATTGTGCGTAAGAACGTGGAGGAGATGCGCCAGCTTATG
>JAUNCV010000111.1 GCA_030526445.1 Bacteroidales bacterium
CATAGCGGGAGGCACGCTCTGCTACATGGTGCTGGTGCAGACGATATTTTGAAAAGATTAGTAATCAAATGAATATTGAAGCAAGATGAAAACGAAGAAATATCTGGCCATTGGCCTTGCTGTAATGGGACTGGTTCACATTGCAGCCACATTCACTCCTGTCATTGCCGGCAAACTCGAACCCCTTGCCGAGTCTGGGCAGCTTGCATTCACCTACATGAGCCTCATGTGTGGTGCTCTGTTGGTGTTGGGTGGCATGATCATCTTTATGTTGGCAGATAAGTTGAAAGAGGCTTCGTTCTTGAGTAAGCCTATAAGACTGACCGAGGCCATCCTGGTGATTGATGGCATTCTTGCTGCCTGCATGATGCCTGCTAATCCTTGTGCCTGGGTGATACTCTTGCTTGCTCTGCCTTTGCCATTCATCGGATATAAATCAAAGAAGTAATGAGTGCCCTCGCCGTTCTATACCTCGTCCTACCCTTTCCTCTCGCATTTATCATTCACGATGTGGAGGAGATCGCTGTGCAGCATCGATGGATGTTGGCGCACAGGGAGGCTTTGGCCCTGAGGTTCCCGAAGATGAAGCCGATGATTGAGCAACTTGCCCAACTTAACACCAAGGCATTTGCTATTGCGGCTTTTGAGGAACTGGTCGTATTGCTCTTGACTACGGCCTATGCGTTGTTGCAAGAGCCTTACTGCATGGAGGTATGGGCTGCGTTATTCATGGCATTCTCCATTCATCTGCTGGTACACGTTGGCCAAGCCATCTTGGTGCGAGGCTACGTCCCTGGAGTGGCCACTTCCCTCCTATTGCTCCCCTTCGCTGGCTATGGAATGTGGAGCATCTGGCTCGCTATGAGCGGCTGGGAGATGCTGACGTGGGGAGTTGTAGGAATAATAATCATGGTACTCAACCTGCGCTTTGCGCATTGGTTGGGAAAGAAAATCAGTAAGATATGAAACAAGAAATAAACCCCAAAGACACAAGTAGGGCTGCAGCATTTGAGCTCTGGATGTCATCGCCCATGCCAATGGTCACATTGGTAAAGACGATGGATGTGAGCCGATTGGTGAAGGCATGCAAGCGAAAAAGCATGAGCTTCAACATGGCTCTGTGCTGGTGTATTGGCAAAGCTGCGACTGAAATGCAGGAGTTCTATACAATCCCAGAGAAGGGAAAACTATACACCTACGATATGCTTGCCATCAATGTGATAGTCAATAATGCAAAGGGTGGCATCAACTCTTGTGATATTCCTTATACGGAGAATATTACAGAGTTTTCGGGAACCTATCAGCAACTGACAAGGCAGGTAGCCGAAACTTGCAAGAGTTCTTTTATCGAAGACAGGATGATTATTGGCACTTCGGCCATGATTCAGACAGAATTGGATTGCATAGTGAATCAATATACTGACAAATTCTGTAACCCAATGGTGATGTGGGGCAAGTACCGAAAGGGATGGTTCAAGACCACATTACCCATTTCGTTCCAGTTCCATCATGTACAGATGGATGGCGGACATGGAGCTTTATTCTTAGAGAAACTTCAACAGACTATTAACTCAATCGGATAAAATGAATTACTCAGGACTGATTATAGCCGTCATCACATTCCTGGTGATCGGCCTCTTCCACCCTATTGTCATCAAGGGTGAGTATTATTTCGGCACACGATGTTGGTGGGTGTTTGCACTCGCTGGTGTGGCCTTCATCGTGGCAAGCCTCTTGGTGGAGGACAGCATGGTGAGCCCTATCCTGGGCGTGGTAGGCTGTTCGTGCCTGTGGAGCATCCTCGAGATCTTCGAACAGAAAGAGAGGGTCGAGAAGGGATGGTTTCCGATGAATCCGAAGCGAAAGGATGAATATAAGAAGAAAGAAGATAAGGAATGAAAACGATACTCTTTTTACATGGTTTCTTCGCAAGTGGCAGCTGCGTACCGGCAAAGGCTCTCATCGAGGCTTTGGATGGACGTGTACGTGTGCTGATGCCCGATTTGCCTTTACACCCCAAAGAGGCTTTAGAAAAGATCCGACTGATCTGTGAGAAGGAACAGGTGGATCTGCTGGTGGGCAACAGTTGCGGCAGTTTCTATGCTCAGCAGTTGGCGCCTATCATCGGAATCCCAGCATTGTTGGGCAATCCTCATTTCCGAATGACAGAGTTCCTGAAGGAGCGCATCGGGGCGCATCAATACAAGAGTCCGCGTGCTGATGGGAAGCAAGACTTTGTGATTGACGAGGCATTGATTGAGGAGTTTGCAGAGTTGGAGGACGTTCAGTTTGACTATACCAATCCTTATTACAAGGACAAGGTATGGGGCATATTTGGAGAGCAGGACACGTTGGCGCAGTTCGAGCCACTTTTCTTGCAGCACTATAATAATGCCTACCACTTTCCGGGTGCTCATACGCCAACTGCAGAGGAGGTCAAGACTTGGCATGCGCCACTCATTGAAAAGATGCTCATGACCTTCGAACGTCCTGCGGCGCGCTACTTCCAACACTTCAAAGGTGGCAAATACCGCTTCGTTCATTCGGCCTTCGACTCAGAGACCCAGGAGCGCATGGTGGTCTATCAGGCGCTTTATGGCAACGAGCAATACTGGGTGCGACCAGAGAAGATGTTCTTCGAGAAAGTGACGCGCGATGGCAAGACGTTTAATCGGTTTACAGAGATTGAAAAAGACTAAAGAATATGGAACAGAATACCGAGAACAAAAGACCGGTTTGTGCGCACAACTCGGCCATCGACTGCCCTTGCCCAAAGGAGTGTCCTCGTCATGGTAAGTGCTGCGCATGTGTAGCTCATCATCGCCAGCACGGCAATCTGCCTAAGTGCTTGAGAGAATTGCAAGCTAAGTAATATAGTTTATGCCCTACGCACTTCTTCCCACCCTGCTTTTGCAGATTCTGCTCATCGGCTACTCACCCGGCCCCGCCAATATCTATGCACTGGCCATGTCTCTGAGGCATAGCCGGCGTAAGGCTCTTGTGATGTGGCTGGGACTGTTGATGGGATTTTCCATGGCCGTATGCATCATGGCCGTCATGACACACCTGATAGGCATGGCTTTTGGTAATTATGTGGGCTATCTGAAATACCTCGGAGCTGCTTACATCGCCTATCTTGCCTATAAGATCTACACCAGCAGGCGCTCGACTGCGGATTCGGACAAGGATTGCACCTTCGTGAGCGGTATGGTGGTGCAACTCACCAACGCCAAGATACTGCTATTCGACCTTACGGCATTCAGTACATTTGTCCTGCCCTACTCAAATCGGCTTATAGATTTGCTCGAAGTAGGAGCATGGTTGCTGATTGCGGGTCCTGGAGCAAACCTTGTGTGGCTATTGGCTGGCAGTTATCTGAAGAAGTTCTTCGCTCAATACGGCAGACAGGTGGATGTGGTTTCGGCCATCGCACTCCTGCTTTGCGCTATTTACATAATCATTGGATAATAATATGGAGAGTAAAAAGTACGTGCAGCTCAGTCTTTTTCCAGAGGAAGAGGAAATATCAATGGAAAAAGAAACTGCGACAGAATGCAACTATGACCTCTCGGGTCTGTTCGAACGACTGTCAAAATCTGATTTCAGGAGCCGGTTCCATTTGTCCAAGAAAGATAAAGAGTATATTGCAGAGAAAGGACTGGTGACAATACGAAAGCATGCTCAAGACTTTGTAGCAAAGCGATTGGCTCCAGTTGAAATTCCAAACGACGGCAAACAGACTCCAATGAAAGGACACCCAGTATTCCTGGCACAACATGCAACCGGCTGCTGCTGTCGAGGGTGCTTTTCCAAATGGCACAACATTCCTGCTGGCAGGGAACTTTCTAAAGAAGAACAACAATACGCCGTAGCAGTATTGATGACTTGGATTGAAAAAGAATACTCAAAAGTAAAGTGACTATGATTGCCCCAAAGATAGATTTCTCAGATCGAGAAGAGCGTATCGCCTTCATCAAAGACAGATTCAGCTGCAAGGCTCCTGCCTGTGGTGGATGTGGCAGCTGCAATATGCCCAATGGCAAATCGGCAATGGAAAATTTTGCTGACTACATTGAAGGCAAGGTGGAGTTTGTGAATATTAACTCAAAACTATGGCAGAAATGACGATTGACACAGCAAACATATGCTCGCATCTTCAGAAGAAGTTGTTTGAACCCGAAGGCGTGTACTACCTCATCTGGCAAGCTATGCAAGAAGATCCAGAGTTGACTGCTGTAGTTCGTTCACGTCAGCTCCACATCTACCGTAACGGCAAGAAGGTGTTGGTTCTGGCAGGTAAGGCTCTACCAAAGATTATCAGGGAAGACAGCCTCTGCACATTAGTAAGTAGTCTATTATGAAGCCGCCAAGTATTGAACAATCGACACGAGAAGAGCGCATAGCCTTTGTGCATGAGCAATGGAAATGCCTGCACAACTGCGAGATTTGCGGCAAGTGTCATATTCTCAAAGGGCGAAACGAAGATGTGCTCTATGCTGACTATATCGAAGGTAAGCGCTCGTATGAAGAAATTACGTTAAGTATCAGACAACAATAATATTAGTAACCCATTAAAAATCAAGAATTATGGAAGTAAAAGACAAAGTATTAGCAACAATGAAGGAGGCAGGTCAGCCTCTCAACGCAGGTAAGATTGCAGAGCTCAGCGGTCTTGACCGTAAGGAAGTGGATGCTGCTATGAAGCAGTTGAAGGCAGAGGGCGCAATCGTCTCTCCAGTTCGTTGCAAGTGGGCTCCTGCTGAGTAAGTTAATAGATGTTAAACATGCATTCATAAGCATCTGAAATTGCCAATTCTAACCTTTTGGTAACTAAGGCAACATTTGGTGCCTACTTGTTTTAATTCTCAATATGTTCGTACCTTTGCATCGCAAAATCGACATAATTATTCACAATTAAACAATTAAACAAGTATGGCAAATTATGCAATTAAGAACCTGAATGGTTGGAAGAATGTAGAGGGTAAGATGTTCCTTGGTGAGGAACTGGGTCTGACTGGTGCAGAGGTATCTCTCCAGCGCCTGGCTGCTGGCGAGGATGCTCCTTTCCTCCACTCACACAAGACTCATGAGGAGACCTACGTGATCCTCTCGGGCAATGGCGAGTTTGAGGTGGATGGTGAGAAGATCCAGGTTGGCGAGGGCAGCATCGTTCGTATTTCACCTGCTGGCGTGCGTGCTTTGCGCAATACCGGCAAGGAAGAGATGGTGATGATGTGCCTTCAGTATGAGGCCAAGGCCATCACAAGCTTCATGGATGATGCTACGATAATTCCTTTTGACAAATAATGAATTCTGAAGAAAAAGAAAAATCAGAAGAAAGAGACGAATTTATTCCCGACTGTCCGATTCGGAATGTTCTGAGTCGTGTCAGCGACAAATGGTCACTCTTTGTGCTGTATACCCTACGGCACAAAGAGTCTATGCGTTTCAAGCAACTGCAACGAGAAGTGCCAGACATCTCGCAGAAGTCGCTCACCCAGACGCTACGTATTCTGGAAAAGGACGGTTTTTTGTGCCGCAAGGTCTATGCTGAAGTGCCTCCACGTGTGGAATACAGTTTGACGCCCAGAGCCCACTCCTTCCTGTTTGTTGTGAACAACTTATTGGCATGGGCTAATGAGCACATGGAGGACATCCTGCGCGATCGAGAATCTTTTGGCAAATAATCCAGTTCCACGGATGACCATCTGTCTCTGTGTTTTGATTTCAAAATTAAGTTTGTTAAAATATGATCACATACAAAACTACACGTGACTTCACGAAGAAACAGGTGGAGGACCTGTTTCTCTCTGTCAAGTGGATATCTGGCCAATATCCCGATAAACTATTTCAATCATTGCAACAATCTTCGTATGTTCTTACCGCTTGGGACGACGAGCAATTAGTGGGACTGATACGAGGACTTGACGATGGTTGCATGACAGCCTTTTTGCACTACCTCCTTATATCTCCTGATTATCAGCATCAAGGCATTGCTTCTCAATTGGTAGAACAGGCCAAGGAGCATTATAAAGACTTCTTTTACATCAATATAATGCCAGAAGAAAGCAAGAATGCCTCATTCTATGAATGTCATGGATTCAGCATTATGCCGGACGGAGTGGCAATGCAAAAGCATAATAAAGATTTTAAATAATTGCTGAATGAACAGCGATAAAAATATGATTAAATTAGCAATTCCAACTCGCGATAACAGGGTCGATGACCACTTCGGTCATTGCGACCATTATACTGTATTCACCATTGATAATCAAAAGCAGATTCTTTCGGAAGAGCGCCTCGATTCGCCCCAAGGTTGTGGATGCAAATCGAATATCGCCTCTGTCATGAAAGAGATGGGCATAACCCTAATGCTGGCCGGCAATATGGGTATGGGCGCATTCAACAAACTTGCTGAGAATGGCATCAAGACACTGCGCGGATGCAAGGGAGACATTCGAGAGGTCCTGAAAGCCTATCTTGATGGACGACTCACGGACTCAGCCGAAACATGTGACCATCACGATTGCGGCAATCATGATCATAATCATGACACTTATACACCGGTCTTCACTTTTGTCAAGTAATAAAAAATATGCATGAAAGTAGTAGTTAGCGCCTGTCTGCTTGGGCAGAACTGCAAATACAATGGTGGCAACAACTGCAACCAGAAAGTATTGGACTTCGTGAAAGATCATGAGGTCGTTGCCGTATGCCCTGAGCAGATGGGCGGACTTTCCACTCCTCGCCTACCGGCTGAGATT
>JAUNCV010000112.1:0-2594 GCA_030526445.1 Bacteroidales bacterium
CGTTTCTTACATGATTCTGCTTGAAAATGGTAAGATTACTCCAGATACGCTCATCGATACAGGTAACTATGATAAGGCGCACCCTGTACACTGGCAATATTATTCACAGACAATCAGGGATGACCATCCTGTTGGTAAGCAGACGGCCGATGAGTGTATTGTTCAGTCGAGCAACATTGCAGTAGCTAAAATGACTACTGGTGCGTATGCTAGTAATCCGCAAGCCTATCTTGACGAAATTGACAAAATAGGTTTTCTTGATGATCATGCTTTAACAGATTCGGATCGAGTGCTGCTCAAACGCAATGGCTATGTGCCACAAGAGGGCTTGAAACGAGAATTTCCTGGCATCAGATCTTCTCGTCACCGACAAATTACAGGAAAATCGTGGAGTAAAGTCTCATTGGCACAGATCAGTTATGGCTACGAGACGCAGATTCCTGGCATCTTCATGCTCCAGTTTTATAATGCTATTGCCAATGATGGCAAATTGGTGCGTCCCTATATTGTTGACCATGTTGAGAAAGATGGCAAAGTGACTTATGAACAGGAAACAACTGTCATCAATAAAAAAATATGCAGTAAGAAAACATTGGCAGCAGTAAGGCATGCTTTGGAGGGCGTTGTGGAACATGGTACTGCTGCAGGACGTCCCAAGGGACATCCTCGAGGATATCTTCCTGGAGCAAAATCCGACAAACTGAAGATTGCTGGTAAAACTGGTACGGCGCAACGATATAATCCTGTGACGAAATCGTATTACGGAGCCGGACACAATGTCTCATTTATTGGCTATTTTCCTGCCGATGAACCTGAGTATTGTGGAATCGTGGTCATAAACTCTTATGGAAGTGGCATTTCGGCTGCTGGTGGCGGTTATATGGCCGGTCCGGTGTTCCGAAATTTTGCTGAACAGGTTTATGCCCGAAATCTCACCAAAAAGCTTTCGCAACTGCCGAAAGATACACTGAAGTCCTCACCAAAAGTAAAACGTGGACTTGCTGCTCCAACTCAGATGGTGCTCAACAAACTTGATCTGGAAGTAGATTCTTACGTTGATGGTTGTGTTGATGTAAACAATGCCAAGGCTGGTATTATGCCTAATGTGGTTGGCATGGGAGCAAATGACGCTTTGCTCATGCTCGAGGCTTCAGGCTTTAAGAATGTGACAGTCAATGGATATGGCAAAGTGGTTGGGCAATCGCCTTCTGCTCAAAGCCAACATGGTATAAACAACTTGGTTGTGTTGACCTTGAAGTAATCGTTTTATTAAAAAAAGAAAAAATGAAACTATCAAAACTTCTTGAGCGACTGACATACACCCTCGCCGGTGCTCAAAATACTGATATTGAAATAGAATCGATTGAACAAGACAGTCGTAAGGTAAAAGAGAATAGCCTTTTCATAGCTATTCGTGGTACGGTGTCTGATGGTCATGACTACATTCCACAAACTATAGAGCAGGGTGTAGCGGCTGTTGTGTGCGAGAACTTGCCATCGGTTCAATCGGAGAAGGTAACCTATGTGAAGGTTGAAGATTGTAATCAGGCACTCGCGCTGATTGCCTCAGCTTGGAATGGATATCCATCAGAGCAGCTCACGTTGGTAGGTGTTACAGGAACCAATGGCAAGACAACGATTGCAACTTTGCTCTACAAGTTGTTTAGCAAGTTAGGCTACCCATGCGGTTTGCTCTCGACGGTTTGCAACTATGTGATTGATCGTCCGGTGGAGGCAACCCATACCACTCCTGGCCCGATAGAACTCAACGATTTGTTGCGACAGATGGTTGAAGAGGGATGTGTGTATGCATTTATGGAGGTTTCGAGCCACTCAGTGGATCAGAAGCGTGTTGGTGGTTTGGATTTTGATGGAGGTATTTTTACGAATCTGACTCGTGATCATCTTGACTATCACAAGACTTTTGACAACTACTTAAAGGCGAAGAAGGGGTTCTTTGACATGTTGCCAAAGAAAGCTTTTGCACTTAGCAATGCCGACGACCGCAATGGTGAGGTAATGATGCAAAACACTAAGGCCCGCAAGCGATTGTATAGTATTCGTGCTGCTGCTGATTACAATGCCAAGATTATTGAGGAGAGTTTCGAAGGCATGGAACTTTCGCTCAATGGTACAGATATTGTAACTCATTTTGTGGGACGATTCAATGCTTCGAATTTGGTGGCGGTATATGGCGCTGCACTTGAATTGGGTGCCAAAAATGAGGAAGTGCTTGTGAAAATGTCAGAGTTAGTGCCTGTAAATGGACGTTTTGAGAGCATTCGTTCTCCAAAGGGTTTCAGTGCCATCGTTGATTATGCACATACACCTGATGCGTTAATCAATGTGATTGGTACCATTCGTGAGATTCTGGATGCCCGCAAGGAGGGTAAGATTATCACTGTAGTGGGATGTGGCGGAAACCGAGATAAGGGTAAGCGTCCTATTATGGCTAAGGAATCTGCTCTTCGTTCGGATCGAGTTGTGCTGACTTCTGACAATCCTCGATTTGAGGTGCCAGAGGAAATCTTGGCAGATATGCAGGTGGGTCTTGATACACCGGAACTCAAAGAAAAGTGTATTACGATTGACGA
>JAUNCV010000112.1:2604-6750 GCA_030526445.1 Bacteroidales bacterium
CGATCGTCGTGAAGCTATCCGCACCGCGATTCTTCTTGCTCAGCCAGGCGATGTGGTGTTGGTGGCTGGCAAGGGACATGAGGATTATCAGATTATCCAGGGAGTTAAACACCACTTTGATGATCATGAGGTGGTGCGCGAGGCAATGGGAATCTGAACAAAAGATAACAACGCAGCATTGCTGCCTAATAACAAGAAACTGTGTTATACTACATTTTTAGATATTTAAACGACGCATTCAATATTCCAGGAGCTGGCATGTGGGGGTATATTTCGACCCGAGCCATTACAGCTCTTATCATTGCGCTGGTCGTTTCAATGACCTTTGGTGAATGGTTTATTCGCCACATGCGCAAGAAAAATGTAACCGAGGCACAACGCGATGCCAATATTGACCCTTTTGGTGTTGAGAAACGTGGCGTGCCTACTTATGGAGGCATCATCATTATTATTGCAACGTTAATACCGTGTTTGCTTTTGGGACGTTTGCGTAATATATATATGATTATGATGCTTATCACTACTGTTTGGCTTGGTCTTTTAGGTTTTCTCGATGACTATCTGAAAGGACATACTCAACAGTATGATAGGATGAATGGCTTACTGAAATATATTAGCGAATTTCGTGGAGCAAGCACCGAATATCGTTCGAGAAACAAGAATGGTCTTCGACCAATGTATAAACTATTAGGACAGTTTGTACTGGGTCTAGGTGTGGGATTGACGCTTTGGCTTTCGCCAGATGTCGTGATTCGTGAAGGAGGTGAACTTATAAAATCGACATTTACAACACTTCCATTTGTGAAGAATCACAATGTTGATTACGCAAGTTTGTTTCTTTGGATCGGTCCTCAGATTGGACAGGCTTTAGGATGGATATTCTTTGTTTGTATGTCCACATTTATTATTATGGCAGTTAGCAATGGTTCGAACCTCAATGATGGTATGGACGGTCTTTGTGCTGGCAATTCGGCTATCATGTGTGTGGCTTTGGGAATCTTGGCGTATGTGTCGAGCCATGTTGAGTATGCAAATTATTTTGATATTATGTATATTCCAGGTTCGCAAGAACTTGTAGTGTTTATATCTGCTTTTGTAGGAGCGTTAGTTGGTTTTCTTTGGTATAATGCCTATCCAGCACAAATATTTATGGGTGACACGGGCTCGCTTCCGATTGGTGGCATCATTGCAGTAATGGCAATCATTATCCATAAAGAGTTGCTTATTCCAATTATCTGCTTCGTATTCCTTGCCGAGAGTGTGAGCGTATTGGGTCAGAATTTTATTGCTCGCAAAGGTAATGCTCGCGGTGAAAAATGGCGTTTTGTGAATCGTGCTCCGATTCATGATGCCTTCCGACTCAAGCCAGAACAAATAAAGCAGTTGAGTCAGATGCAACGTATTCTGCTCAAGTGGCCTCGTTCTTCGTTTCATGAGAACAAAGTGACGGCTCGATTCTGGATCACAACTATCATTCTGGCAGCTTTCGCCATTATGACTCTTAAGATTCGATAAAAAATAAACAAATAATAACCCATAGGCGTTAATATAATAATATAACAATGTCACGCATAGTAGTTTTAGGCGGAGGTGAAAGTGGCGCCGGAGCCGCAGTGCTCGCCAAAGTGAAGGGCTTTGACGTATTCTTAAGCGATATGTCGCCCATCAAGGAGAAATATAAAGCCATCCTCGAAAAGTGGGATATTCCTTATGAAGAGGGACATGCACATACCGAGGAATTGATTCTCAATGCCGATGAGGTGATTAAGAGCCCAGGTATTCCGCTTACAGCTCCTCTCATTATTAAACTTATGCAGCAAGGCACTCCGATTATTTCAGAAATCGAGTTTGCCGGACGTTATACACAGGCCAAGATGATTTGCATTACAGGCTCGAATGGAAAGACGACAACCACCATGATGACCTACCACATTCTTAAAGAGGCAGGTCTGAATGTGGGTCTGGCTGGTAATGTAGGTAAGAGTTTGGCATTGCAGGTAGCTACAGAAAACTTTGACTATTATGTGATAGAACTCTCAAGTTTCCAGCTTGACAATATGTATAAGTTCAAGGCTAATGTGGCTGTGATTATGAATATCACACCCGATCATTTGGATCGCTATGACCACAATATGCAGAACTATATCAATGCAAAGTTGCGTATATTGCAGAATCAGACAGAGACTGATCATCTTATCTATTGGAAAGAAGATCCAATTACTGTCAAAGAGTTGGCAAAGCATATTGCGGCTAAGGGTGAGGGCATCGATTATGAAGGTACCAACAATGAGCACCCTGAGATGATAGACCGAGAGGGAAATTTGCTATATCCATTCGCCGGACATATCGAGCCATTGCGAGTTAATTTGATTCCGTTTACAGGCAAGAGCGTCAAGGAGATGGGCGACGTTCCTTTGACTCCTGGCGTATATGTGAAGGATGGCAAGATGGTGATCGATTTGGTCGATCAGATGCTTGATCTTGACATTGAGGAACTCCCGCTCCCAGGCCCTCACAACCTCTATAATACGATGGCAGCTACAACAGCTGCCAGCCTTTCGGGCATAAAAAAAGAGGCTATTCGTAATGCTCTTAAGAGCTTCAAAGGTGTGGAACATCGTTTGGAAAAATGTGGCATGGTTGATGGCGTGGAGTATATCAATGACTCAAAAGCCACGAACGTTAACTCGTGCTGGTATGCGCTTATGTCGATGAAGAAGCCTACTGTTCTTATTCTTGGAGGAAAGGACAAAGGCAACGACTATACAGAAATAGAGGAGTTGGTGCGTGAAAAGTGTACCGCTCTCGTTTATATGGGCTTGCACAATGAGAAGTTGCATGACTTTTTCGATAAACAAGGCAAGCCGGTTGCCGAGGCACTTTCTATGCGAGAAGCGCTTGAGAAGTGTCGAGCATTTGCCAAACCAGGTGATGTTGTGCTTCTCTCTCCATGCTGTGCTTCGTTCGATCTTTTTAAGAGCTATGAAGACCGTGGTGACCAAATGAAGTCTATCGTGGCTGAATGGCAGAAATAAAACTTGATTTTTAATAGTTAAAAGAATATCGCTTTGGAAAAGGAAAAAGGATCTCTTATGAGCTCTATGATGAAAGGCGACAGTTGGGTGTGGGGAATCTACATTGTACTGTTGTTTATTTCGGTCGTAGAGATGGCAAGTGCCACCAGCCGACTTACTTGGCGAGCCGACACTGCTGACAACCCGCTTTATGAGCATACACAATTTCTCATAGCAGGGTTCTTTGGACTTGTGTTCCCTTTGCAGAACTTGTTGAGCCGAAATGTATCTTGGCTCAAGTATCTCGGCGTGCTTGGCTATGTAGTTGGCATTGTGCTGATGGGCCTTCTTCCTTTTTTCGGACGAATGGTAAATGGTGCACGTCGTGATATATTTCACATACAGCCAGTGGAGATTGTCAAGGTAGGACTTATCTTATTGCTGGTTTCTATGGTAACGATAAAATTTACTGATCCAAATCGTAGGTTTGATTGGTATCATAGATTGAAAGAATCAAGAAAGTATTGGGTTATGCTTGGAGTGATTGGATTAGCGTGCTTTCTCATCATGCTGCAGAACCTTTCTTCGGCCCTCATTCTTGGTGCAACTTGCTTTGGCATCATGCTATTAGGAGGTGTGAAATTGAAATATCTGGGCTGGACCGTGTTGACAGTAGGCCTCCTCGGTTCTATATTTTATGGAGGATTATATGGCCTTCATGCATATCACGTGTCCAATGGTTCAAAACTGTCACTGGGTCTTCTTGAGCGTGCTAATACGTGGGAAGATCGTATATTTGATGGAGACCCTACACCACTTTGGGAACAACGTATCAATGACGATAACATGCAGGTGATGTCGGCTCACATGGCAATTGCCAATAGTAATGGTATGGGTACCTTTGTGGGTAACAGCGTGATGCGTGATCATTTGCCAGAAGCCTATTCTGACTATATCTACGCAATCATCTTTGAAGAGACAGGTATATTGGGCGCAGCTATTGTCATGTTGCTCTACTTTATTCTGTTTTTTAGATGTTTCTATCTTTCGCTCAAGACTCAAAGTCCTTACAAGCGGCTATTGATGGTGGCACTTCCATTGCTTATCATTATTCAGGCACTCATTCATATGG
>JAUNCV010000113.1 GCA_030526445.1 Bacteroidales bacterium
TTGTCCTGGCTCTATGAACTAGGAATGGACATTCGTAACTGGATGTTTGAGAAGGGATATAAGAAGCAGGTGTCGTTCGAAGATCAAGTGGCTGTCATCTGTGTGGGTAATGTTGCTGTAGGCGGCACGGGTAAGACTCCGCATATCGAGTATCTTATCAGACTGCTGCAGAAACATAACATTGGCCCCATTGCGGTGTTGAGCCGGGGATACAAGCGCCAGAGCCATGGTTTTGTGCTTGCAGGTAAGGAAAAGACTGCAACACAGTTGGGCGATGAGAGCTACCAGTTGCATAGAAAGTTCCCAGATGTGATTGTGGCAGTGGATGAAAAACGTGTCAGGGGCATCAGAGAGCTCTTGAAGCTGGAGAACAAACCGAAGGTGATATTGCTCGACGATGCTTTCCAGCACCGTTATGTGAAACCTGGTTTGAGCATTGTGCTGACCAGCTATACGCGTATTATATATAAAGATATGGTGTTGCCTGCAGGCCGCTTGCGCGAGTCGCAAGAGGGAGTGAAGCGTGCCGATCTTTTGGTTGTAACCAAGTGTCCGAATGCGTTGCGAGAAGAGGAGATTACAGAACTTCACGCCAAGCTTCCTACACGTCTGGATCAGCCTATCTTCTATAGCGCTTATCGATATGCCAATCTCGTAAATCTTGAGACCAATCTGCCCGAGGTCATTGACCCAACCTCACAGGTGCTTGTGTTGGCTGGTATTGCCGACCCAAGTGTGCTGCAGTCTTATGTGCAGAAGCATTTCCGTCTGCTCGATATGCTCACCTACGATGACCATCATCATTTCTCGAACAAGGATATTAAACATATACAAGAGCGTCTCGAGGGCTTGAATGAGATGGGATATTGCAGTCAGACTGCGGCATCGAGCACCATCATTATTACGACAGAGAAAGATGCCGCCAGACTGGTTGATCATCCTGCGCTTACGACCGAATTGCGTAGCAGAATCTATTATCTCCCAACCGAAGTTTACTTCTTGAAGAATCAGGAGGAGAAGATTGATAAGATTGTGCTGAATTATGTAAACAAGGAACGAAAGGGTTAAAACTGCGTTCAATATTATTTATAAATAGTATAATGGAAATTTCTGAATATGGAGAGTTCGGTTTGATTGAACATCTTACCGCCAACTTCCCACTTAAGAATAAATCATCTCTTTATGGCGTGGGTGATGACTGCGCCGTGATTGAAAATACTCCAGAGGAGGGAAAAACCGTAGTGACTACCGACCTTTTGCTGGAGGGAATTCACTTTGACCTGACCTATTGTCCTTTGCGTCATTTGGGCTATAAGGCGTGTGTGGTCAATTTTAGCGACGTGTATGCCATGATGGGAACGCCTCGCCAGATTACCGTGAGCCTTGGCATATCAAAGCGTTTTAAGGTAGAGGATCTTGAGGAATTCTATGCTGGCATGAAACTGGCTTGCGATATTTATGGCGTTGACCTTGTGGGCGGCGACACTTCGGCCTCAATGACTGGTCTGACCATTTCGATTACCTGTATTGGTGTGGCCGAGAGTCCGGTATATCGTAACGGAGCAAAGCCCAATGACCTGATTTGCGTGTCGGGCGACCTGGGCGCAGCTTATATGGGTTTGCAGTTGCTTGAGCGCGAAAAGGCCATGTTCTATCAAGAGTATAACGAGTGGATGCGCGAAGGAAAGAAAGGCGAGCAGCCTCAGTTCCAGCCCAAGTTTGAGGGTAAAGAATACCTTTTGGAACGTCAGCTGAAGCCTGAAGCCCGAAAAGATATTGTGCAAAAACTGAAGGAAGTAGGCATTACGCCAACCTCGATGATGGATGTGAGTGACGGTCTCTCTTCAGAACTCTTGCATATTTGCAAGCAGAGTAAATGTGGTTGCCGTGTTTATGAAGAGCGTCTTCCTATCGACTTCCAGACAGCTTCGCAGGCAGAGGAGTTTAATCTCAATGTAACTACCTGCGCCATGAATGGAGGCGAAGATTATGAGTTGCTTTTCACCGTGCCTTTGGCGCAGAACGAGTTGATTCAGCAAGTGTCTGGCATTCGTCTGATTGGTCATATGACCGATGAACGTCTGGGTGCTGCTATGATTACCCGCGATGGTAATAGTGAGATTTCGCTCAAGGCACAGGGCTGGAATGCATTTAAGAATTGATGTGTATGAATATTGCTTGTCTGCTCTCAGGAGGTGTTGATAGCTCTGTTGCTGTACACTTGCTTTGTGAACAAGGATACAAACCCGATTTGTGGTATATTAAGATTGGTATGGACGATACCGACCAGGGGTATTCCTGCCCGCAGGAAGAGGATCTGGAGATTGTTCAGGCCATGGCCCACAAGTATGGTCTGAAATATGAGGTATGCGATTTGCAGAAAGAGTATTGGGATCATGTAGTGGCCTATACCATTGACAAGGTGAAGCGCGGATTTACACCCAATCCAGATGTGATGTGCAATCGTCTGATTAAGTTTGGTGCTTTTCATGAGAAAATTGGTCATCAGTATGACAAGACTGCCACGGGCCATTATGCTCAGGTTCTTGAAGAAGAAGGCCGTCACTGGCTTGGAACTACGCCAGACCCAGTGAAAGACCAAACCGATTTTCTGGCACAGATTACGGGCTTGCAGCTCGAGCATTCACTCTTTCCTATTGGTCACATGCCTAAGGAAGATGTGCGCAGGGTGGCCGATGAGGCTCGTCTGCCTGCAGCAAAACGCAAAGACTCACAGGGAATTTGCTTCTTGGGTAAGATTAACTATAACGAGTTTATTGAGCGTTTCCTGGGTGTAAAAGAGGGCCCTATTGTGGAACTTGAAACTGGTAAGGTTTTGGGCAAACACAAGGGTTATTGGTTCCACACCATTGGTCAGCGAAAGGGGCTGTACTTGAGTGGTGGTCCATGGTTCGTCATCAAGAAAGACATAGAACAGAACATCATCTATGTGTCAAAAGGCTACGACCCAGAGGCACAGAAGCAGGATTGGCTTGTGATGCGCGATGTGCATTGGATTACAGCCGACCCATTTGCCGTTCCTGTTCTGGGCATTGAAACAAAGGATAACAGCATGCCAGTGAAGTTCAAGATTCGCCATGTATCAGAACTTCTGACTGGCGTCCTAACCCATCGAGGCGATGGTAGTTATTTCCTGCAGATGGATAGAACCACCAATGGTGTGGCTCCTGGCCCGTTCTGTTGTGTATATACTGCAGACGGACGTATCTGTTTGGGCTCGGGCGAAATTGCCTGGGAATAAAATAGTAAACCACATTCCTGAATTGGGAATGTGGTTTTATCGTTGCCGTAGGCCGAAGGCCGCATCGTGGCTCGAAGAGCCTATCGTAAGAACCAAGCGATTCAAAAGCCCTTGATATCGCGCTGTTCCGGTGGGAAGTCAATGTTGTAGTGGCAGCCTCGGCTCTCTTTGCGTTCCATAGCTTGACGCATGATGATATAGCCAGTATTGATCATGTTGCGAAGTTCGCAAATGTCTTTGTTGACCTTGGAACGGAGGAAGAGTTTTTCGGTCTCTTCATAAAGATTGTCGAGACGAGTCCAAGCACGCTTCAGACGCAGATTTGAGCGAACGATGCCCACATAAGTCTGCATAATCTGCTGCACCTCCTGCTTAGAGTCAGAGATAAGATAGAGCTCTTCGTGAGGAACTGTACCTGTGTCGATCCAGTCAGGAACCTCCTCCTTGTATGTCAGTTCTGCAATGCGAGGAATACTATGCTTGGCTGCGAGGTCGGCATAGACGATAGCTTCGAGCAGAGAGTTTGAAGCCAGACGGTTGCCGCCGTGCAAACCAGTGCAAGAGCATTCGCCTGCGGCATAGAGACGGTTGATGCTTGACTGAGCGTTGTAATCGACCAAAATACCACCGCACATGTAGTGATGGCATGGAACCACAGGGATTGGCTGCTTAGTAATATCTATGCCAATGCTCAGGCACTTCTTATAAATATTAGGGAAGTGGTGCTTGGTCTCTTCTGGGTCTTTGTGCGTCACATCAAGAAGGACGTGGTCAGTACCATTGATTTTCATCTCATTGAAGATAGCACGAGCAGTGATGTCGCGAGGAGCCAATGAGAGACGTGGGTCATAGCGATGCATGAACTCAGAGCCATCGAGATTGCGGAGAATGCCACCATAGCCACGCATAGCCTCAGTGATGAGGAAGTTCTGATGATCGCCCTGATGATAGAGAGCTGTTGGGTGGAATTGTACAAACTCCATGTCTTTGACAGTGCCCTTGGCACGATAGACCATAGCTACGCCATCGCCAGTAGCAATAGGAGGATTGGTAGTAGTGCTATAAACCTGACCAACGCCACCTGTAGCCATCATGGTGACTTTGGCAAGATAGGTATCAATGACGCCGGTTGCCTCGTTGAGTACATAGGCGCCATAGCATTCAATGTCGGGCGTGCGGCGTGTCACCTCCATGCCTAAGTGGTGCTGAGTCAGCAACTCAATGGCAAAGTGGTGTTCGAGAACATCGATGTTAGGATGATGCTTCAGTGCATTAATCAAAGCCATCTGAATGGCGTGGCCTGTATCGTCGGCACGGTGCAAGATGCGGTGCTCGCAGTGTCCACCTTCACGATGCAGATCGAAATTACCCTTTTCATTGCGGTCGAAGTCCACGCCCCAATTTACAAGTTCTTCAATCTGTGCTGGTGCATTCTCAACAACCAGTTCTACTGCTTTGGGGTCAGAGAGCCAGTCGCCTGCAACCATTGTATCTTTGATATGTTTCTCGAAACTGTCTAACTCCAGGTTGCTCACACAGCAAATGCCACCTTGTGCCAGGTCAGTATTCGATTCTTGAAGCTCACTTTTGCATATAATGGCCACCTTGCCAGCTTTAGCTACTTTGAGAGCGTAACTCATGCCAGCAATGCCAGATCCTATTACTAAAAAGTCGTATTTACGTTGCATAACTATATAAGATGGTGTTTGACCTCAGCCTGATAGAAATAGGCCAATAAGTCAGTGCAAATGTGGTAAAAAAAACAATAGGTTGGTATGCTGAGCCTACTTTTTTTTCGGAAATATGTCAATTTGTTTCTTTTTTGTCTGTTAGTGTGCGCTATTTTTGTTTCTTTCGGCAAGAAAGTGTATCTTTGCAACAAGTGCGAAAGCAAAAAGTAAAAAGAAATTTAAGTAAAAATTCCAGATAAATATATGTCATTGCAATGTGGTATTGTGGGCCTGCCTAATGTGGGCAAGTCAACCCTTTTTAACTGCCTCTCGAGCGCAAAGGCGCAGGCAGCCAATTTCCCTTTTTGTACAATCGAACCTAATGTGGGTGTAATCACTGTGCCCGATGAGCGTCTCAACAAATTGGCTGAGATTGTTCATCCAGGTCGCATTGTGCCTGCCACTGTTGAGATTGTGGATATTGCAGGCCTTGTGAAGGGCGCAAGTAAGGGTGAGGGTCTGGGTAATAAGTTCCTGGCCAACATTCGTGAGACTGATGCTATCATTCATGTGCTTCGTTGCTTTGACGATGGTAATGTAGTGCATGTAGATGGTTCAGTTGACCCTGTGCGCGATAAGGAGATTATTGACACAGAACTCCAGCTCAAGGATCTTGAGACTGTAGAGACTCGTATCCCCAAGGTACAGAAATTGGCTCAGGTGGGCCTTGACAAGTCGGCCAAGGCTCAGTATGCTGTATTAACAGCCGTTCGTGATGCCTTGATGGAGGGTAAGTCGGCTCGTACCGTTCTCAGCAAACTTGATAATCCTGATGAGATTGCAGCAGCACGTGACCTCTTCTTGCTCACCAGCAAGCCAGTTCTTTATGTCTGCAATGTAGATGAGGCTTCGGCTAAGAATGGCAACCAGTATGTTGATGCTGTGCGTGAGGCTGTAAAAGATGAGGATGCAGAGGTGCTTGTTATCAGTGCCAAGATTGAGAGCGAAATTGCAGAACTCGAAACCTACGATGAGCGTCAGATGTTCCTCGAGGAATTGGGACTTGAAGAGAGTGGTGTGAACCGTCTCATTCATTCGGCCTACAGTTTGCTTGGCCTGCAGACCTATATCACTGCTGGCGAGATGGAGGTAAAGGCCTGGACTTTCAAGAAGGGCATGAAGGCTCCTCAGTGCGCCGGTATTATTCATGGCGATTTCGAGAAGGGCTTTATTCGTGCTGAGGTTATCAAGTATGAAGACTACTTGCAGTATGGCAGCGAAGCCGCAGTTCGTGAGGCTGGTAAGCTTGGTGTCGAAGGCAAGGAGTATGTGGTGCAGGATGGCGATATCATGCACTTCCGTTTCAATGTATAAAACTATTTCCGAATTTCCTTTTCTGGAGGTATTCGAATGAGAAGAATATTATTAACAATGGCCTGCGGTTTTTGCATACTGCAGGCTATTTTTGCTCAGAGACTCACCCTTCCGGCTGATGCCGATTATCAGGTGCCTCTCGATATCGAACTTTCCCTTTCGGGCAACTATGGAGAATTGCGTCCCAACCATTTCCATGCTGGCTTAGATTTCAAAACACAAAGTACAACAGGCTTCCCTGTTCGTGCTTTTGCCGATGGCTATGTGCATAGAGTGGGTATCAATGCCTATGGTTATGGACTGGTTCTCTATGTGCGACATCCCCAACTGGGAGTTACCTCAGTGTATGCACATCTTGAGGCTTTTTCAGACTCAATCTTGAAACAGGTGCGATTGAAGCAGGTTGAACTTGAGGCAAACAATGCCAAC
>JAUNCV010000001.1 GCA_030526445.1 Bacteroidales bacterium
GGTGTTGTCGTCCTCATAGTTTGAGTGCTGCACGGCAAAGATGCTCTCGCAACCGTTTTCGTTCTCCTCCATGAAGATGTCGCCAAAGTCGGCCTCATAGCCATAAAGACCAGTAGACATAACATAGCCGGTGAGCTCGATAACCTTCTGCATATCCTGCTTGTTGACATGGGCATAGCCGGTGTTCTGCTCGTAGCCATCGCCATAGCCACGGGTCAGATAGCACTTGGCAAGCATGGCAGCAGCTGCAGCTTTGTTGGCTCGGGTGATATCTTTCTTATAAGAGGTAGGAAGCACCTCATAAGCAGCCTGGAAATCGTCGATGACCTTCTGCATCAGCTCTTCATGGCTGAGGTTGTTGCTGGTCTGCTCCTGTGCTGCATTGCGAAGCACCTCTTCGTCGATATAAGGAACCTTATACCAGAGCTGAATGAGCTTGAAGTAGAAATGGCCACGAAGGAAGCGAACCTCACCCATGCGCTGCTTGGAGAGTTCGGCACCGAGTTTCTCTTCGCCCTTGTCTTGCAACGACATGATGGCACGGTTGCAACGAGAGATGGCGCAATAGAGACGATACCAGAGTTCGTCCATGTGATCGGGCTGTGAAGCGGTAAGGTTTGACCATACCTCAACAGGGTGATAGTTGGTGTCGGTAGTACCCGAACCGCCCTTCATGGCGTCATCGCTTGAGAGTGAGCCATAAGGCCAGAGGTTGAATGGGTAGTTGTACCAGTCGGCTCCAAGTGATGCATAGGCTGCAGTGACCATGGCGTCTGGATCATCGAATGCCAGTTCCTCATCAACGATGCCAGAAGGCTTTACCTCGAGGAAATCGTCGCAGCTGCTCATAGTGAGAGAGGCAGCCAGGGCAAGGGTTCCAAAAATATAATGAGTTTTCATATGTAGTCGTTTTATGTTATAATGTTGTTTTGTTGTTTCGCTTTGCTCGTTGTTTTGTTGTTTTGTTGTCCCGTTGTTTCATTCCGCTCTGAGACCAAGAACAAAACAACTTATAACCAAGAACAACAAAGACAACATTAATATTTAGAAGCCAACCTGAAGACCTACGCTGATTGAGGTTGCAATAGGATAGGCAAAACCAGGATTCTCAGGATCGGTGCAGGTGAGGCTCTTTGACTTGATGGTGCAGAGGTTGTTGCCGCTCACATAGAGACGTGCATTGCTCAAGTGTGCCTTCTCGAGAAGTTCCTGGTCGAAAGTGTAGCCCAACTGGAGGGTACGAAGCTTGAGGTAAGAACCATTTTCGACAAAGTAGCTTGATCGACGACCCTCGTCACCAGTGTTGTTGGTGGTAAGAGCAGGAATCTTGCTGTGGGTGTTGTCGGTGGTCCAAGCACCCAGCATGCGGTTGCCCTTATTAGAGCCTGGGTCGGTGAGGCTGAAGAAGTCGGTCTGGAACTTCTGGTTGTTGTAAACATCGACACCAGCTACACCCTGCCAGAACATCTGGAAGTCGAAGCCCTTGTAGTCGAGGTTGACGGTGAGACCGTAAGAGAAGTCGGGCACTGGGTTGTAGATCCAGGTCTGGTCAAGGCTGTTGATAACGCCATTGCCATCGAGGTCGGCATACTTCAAACCACCCAGACGGGCATTCTCCTGACCTGAGCAGAGAACTTCCTCCTTGCTCTGGAAGAGACCCTCGGCTACATAACCTACCATAGAGCCATAAGGCATCTTGGCCTGTACGATGTTCTGGGTAGCGGTGTGCTCGTAAGAACCGGTGGTGGTGAGAGGCAACCAGGTTACCTTGTTGCGGAAGAAGTCGAGGTTGCCATTGACGCTATAGCCAAGGCCGAAAGAGGTTTTGTTGCGATAGCCCAAAGTGAACTCCATACCGATGTTGCGAAGAGATGGACCATTCTGCCAAGAAGAACCGCCCTCGCCTACAGAACCCAAGTAAGCAGGATTGATGAGCATGTCTTTAACATCCTTGATATAGGCATCGACAGTGCCGAAGAGAGAGTTGTCGAAGAGGGCGAAGTCGAGACCTGCATTCCACTGCTCTGCAGTTTCCCATTTGAGGTTGTCATTGCCAGTGCTCTGTACGCGATAACCGCTCTCGAACATACCCGACTGGGCACCGAGGAAGTCATAGGCGGTCGATTCCTGACGGCCTGTACCGTAATCGGCAATATATATAGTGTAACGTGCTGCATTGTCGATGGCCTGATTACCGGTCTGACCCCATGAGGCGCGAAGCTTCAGGTCGGTAAGCCAGTCGGCCTTGATGTGCTTTGAAAGACGGTAGCCGAGTGAGGCGGCTGGGAAGGTACCGTAACGATTGTTCTTACCAAAGCGACTCGAACCGTCGCGACGGATGGTGAACGAAGCGAGGAGCTGATCGTTCCAGTTGTAGTCGGCCTTACCAAAGAATGAAACGAGGGTGTAACCTACATTAGCGCCATAGAGATGTTGAGTGCCAGTGGCGGCATTAGGCCACATATAGAGTTTGTTCTCGATAGCAAAGCCTTCGGCAGAGCCATTGATGTTGATGTAGTTTTGCTTGTAGAGCTCGAAACCACCCAAAACGCTGAGGGTATGATTTTCGGGCAGTGGCACAAGATAGTTGGCGGTGTTCGACCAGTTCCACTTCATGTCGTTGGTCTGGTCAACACGGGTGCTGGCGGTCTCCTCCTTAACGATGTCGGAAACGAAGGTGTAGGTCATCGAGTGGATGAAGTTGGCATTGTAGTCGATACCGAAGTTTGAACGGAGATCGAGACCCTTGACAGGCTTGATGTTGATATAGCCGTTGCCAAAGATGCGCCACATGGTGAGACGGTTATCACGGTTGTAGTAGAGCTCGCGCATTGGGTTCTGACGGTCGCTCATGCCACCTACAGGGCCACCATAGGTCTTGCCATCGTCTTCGAACACAGGTACGGTTGGAGACATCTTGAGAGCGTTCTCGAGTGGAGCGCAATCAACCTGGTCGCTATAGGTGAGGGTGAGGTTCTCGCCTGCAGTGACATACTTATTGATATTATAAGTAGAGTTGAGACGAACAGCGATGTTCTCGAAGTCGGTATATTTGAGCACACCATCGGCCTTCTTGTAACCGATGCTGAGCATCTGAGAGCCCTTCTCTGAACCATGGCTCAGGCTGAGGTCATAGTTCTGGGTCATGCCCACACGACTGATCTGGTCGAGCCAGTCGGTATCGCTCAGACGCATGGTCTGCTTGGCGTTGATATACTGGCCATTGCCATAGAGGCCGGCCACGGTATAGTTCTTATAAGAAGAGGTAGCAGGATCCCATGCAGTGATGCCGAAGCCATTGGCTGCATTAAGATTCAGGCCATAGTTAGAGGCATAAACCACAGGATCGATGCCATCGTTGAGGGCAGCCTGAGCCATGGTGGTGGCATACTGCTCAGTGTTGCAGAGCTCCATCTTCGACTGGCCGTTGTAGAAAGAGGCAGTAGCAGAAGCCGAGAAGTCGATCTTGATTTTCTGATCCTTCTTGCCCTGCTTGGTGGTGATGATGATGACACCATTGGCAGCACGGCTACCATAAATAGAGGCAGAGGCAGCATCCTTGAGCACCTGCATGCTCTCGATATCGTTGGCATTGAGTGTGTTCAGACCATTGGTGGTAGGCACACCATCGATAACATAAAGAGGATCCTGATTAGAGTTGAAAGAACCGATGCCACGAATGCGGATGGTAGCGGTACCAGAAGGAGAACCATTGGTGGTGACAGTCATACCTGCAACCTTACCTTGAAGAGCGCGCATAGGGTCGGTGCTGCTCGAGGTCTTCATCTCCTTGGTCGATACTACAGCTACCGAACCGGTGAGGTCGGCCTTGCGCTGGGTGGTGTAACCGGTTACGACCATCTCTTCGAGCATCTCGGCATTCTCGCTGAGAAGCACCTCCATCTTGGCCTGGGCAGCCAGGGTCTGGGTGGTGTAACCAATGTAGCTGATTTGTAACTGGGCACCTTTCTGAACATTGAGTTCGAAGTTGCCATCGATGTCTGTGATGGTACCGTTCTGAGTACCTACTTCTAGAATGCTGGCTCCGGTGATGGGTTCACCAAAGCCTTTGTCGAGTACCGTTCCCTGCACACGCAAAGTCTGGGCCAAAGCCAGCACTGTGGTGCAAAGAATCATGGTAGCGATCAGAAGCAATCGTTTCATGTTGGGTGGTTGTTAATGTGTTAATATCACTGAGTTATTGTTAGCGTCAATTTCAGAAAACGAATTTTGACGGCACAAAAGTAGGTTTTTGCCCTCGAAAAAATGTGTTAGGGACAAAAAAATATGTTGCAAACGGAATATTTGCAACATATCTTGTATCGGATAAAACATTATTGCTAAGGTAACAATAATTCAGTCAGACATACTCTTATATTCTTCAAAACACTTTTCGAAATAGGCCACAGAGGAATATCCGACCCGCGAGGCCACCTCGCTTGATTCCAGGCCCTGTTTCAGCAGTTTCTCGGCCTCACTGAAACGCTTGTCGCGTATGATATCGAAAGGTGTGATACCTATTTTCTGCTTCACTTTTCGGTAGAGATGCGACCGGCTCATATCGAGCAGCACACTTAACTGCTCAACACCGAAATCGGCATGCTGGTAGTTTTCATCGACCAGTTGATACACTTTTTTAATGAAAGGATCGATTTCAGGAACAGGCTGGACTTTCTTCGGCTGTGCTGGAGAAGACTCCTGGGGCGAAGCCGACTCTTCCTTTGGAGGCCTTATAGAGGGAAACTCTGGATCGGAAGTCTCGTTCTTGGCCGCATCAAGCAATTGGCGATAGGCCTGCATGAGGTGGAAGGTGGACTGCTGTCGCTCACGATAGTTTTTGCGCATGCGCATCATGGTCACGCCAAAGAAGATGACAAAGGCCACCGAAACCACCAGCAGCATTCGCTCCACATTGATGCGCCTGAGCAGAGAGAGCTCACGGTCCTGAAGCAGATGCACACGCTTCACCTCGCTGACAGTGGCCATCGAGAGATTGTTGGCCAACCCGGCTTTGCGGGCATCAATCACGTAGGTGGGCAGAATCTGGTAGTGTTCATAGGGTTCTCCGTTCATGATGGCTACGGCTGTCTTGATAATGATATCTCCTCCTGTTGGATAAAGAATAGAAGCATCGAGAAGCCCCTGTTCGACCCAGGCAATGCCCTGATTGGGACCATAAACCGCATCGGCTCCGATAAACAGTGGGCGATCTTCGGGCACAGCCATGCCTTGAGCCTGCCGTGCCTGCATGATCTTGTTATACATGAGGTGTGCTCCCATGGCCATATAGTCATTGTGGCCAAAGACCGCCTTGAGGTTGGGATAGAGACGCATGGCCTCCTCCATGCGCACCTGGGCCGAATCGCGTTCCCAGTAGCCACAAACCGAGGCCACAACCTGGATGGATGGACATTGCTTCAGGCCATCGAAGAAACCCTGATGACGACCCTCGACAGGTGAAGAGCCATCGCGTCCCCTGATTTCGAGCACCTCTCCCCCGTCGGGCAACAAGCTGATGAGCACCTGGGCCGCCTGATAGCCTACGGCATAGTTGTCGCCACCAATGAAGGCATCTTGCAGGTTGCCCACAGCCCTTCGTTCGGCCACTATGACAGGAATCTGCTTCTCTTTGGCTTTCTTGATGAGCCTGGCTCCATTGACAGAGTCGGTGGGAGCAATGACCAAAAGGTCGATGCCGGCATTGAGCAGGCTATCTACATCATGATCTTGTTTCTGTGGATTTTCTTGTGCATTGCAGAAGTCGAAGGTGATGTCGTGGTGAAAGATGGCCTCTCGACGCATCTCGTCATTCATCTTGTCGCGCCATTGATCACCTGCACATTGTGATACACCTATGTGTATAGATGGGTTATCCTGCGAGGTGAAGTCCTCGCAGGAATTAAGGGTGATGCCACTGCTAAGAGCGGCCATAACAAATAAACAGTCCCAAAGGGAAGAAATTTTCATAACCGGAAAATTGGTAATTCTGATTTGTGTGATTTATTCGGCAGTCAGTTCGATGACTCGACTGTGCTGGCTCTCCTGAGAGAAGGCATCGAGGCCCACCTTCATGAGATAATCGCCCGAGAAGACCTTTCCATTCTCGCTCAGGGTTGAGGCCTCACCCGGCATGAGGTTGATTTCGGCAACCTTATAGCGCTTGGTGGCATCGAGGCCCTGTAGGCGCACCTTCGAGAGAGGCTCCTTGTAGCGAGGGTGGATATCGTAGGCAAAGAGAACGGCCTTCTGCTGGCTGGCCGAAACATAGTTGACAGCCATGTGATTGCTCTCATAGGGCGAAACCAAGCGATATTGCTGGCCATCGAGGATAACACCTTGCAGACGATGCCAGTTGGCAACAGCTCCCTGCAGATATTTGATCTCATCGTCATTGAGGTGACGCAAGCCGATATCGAAGCCGAGTTTGCACATAGAGGCCACATCGGTGCGGAACTTGACAGAGGCACTGCGATTCCAGTCGGTGACATGGGCACACATGGCCTTGGCTGGGAAGAACTGGCTGAAGCCCCACTGGATGTAGAGACGCTCGATAGGATCGGTATCGTCAGAACACCAGAATTCTGTGAAATACTTAAGAGCCTCATAGTCGCAACGGCCACCACCACCCGAACAGAGCATCATAGGGGTGTTGGGGAAATTCTCCTTGACGCGACTCATGACATTATATACGCCTCGCACATGATCGACATAGAGATTCGACTGCTTGTCTTTGCAATAGGGGCTATAGATATTGGTGATAGGCGAATTGCAGTCCCACTTGAAATAGCATACGCGCGAATCGCCATTGACACTGCCATCGGTGAGAATCTGGGCCACCACCTGATAGACATACTCCTGAACGGCAGGATTGGCCAGATCGAGCACCAGCTGGTTGCGGTAGTAATAGGTTTCGCGATTGGTCTGGCGAATCACCCAGTCGGGATGCTTCTCGAAGAGATCGGACATGGGATTGACCATTTCGGGCTCGATCCAGATGCCAAACTTCACACCAGCGGCATCGGCAGCATCGCACAAGGCAGGCACACCTCCAGGAAGCTTGGCATGATTGACCTCCCAGTCGCCCAGACCGGCAGTATCGCCATTGCGGGCATGGTCGCCATTGCCAAACCAGCCATCATCGAGCAAGAACATATCGACACCCAGGGTCTTGGCCTCTTTCATCAGGTTGGCCAGTTTCTCCTGATCGAAGTCGAAATAGGTGTTCTCCCAGTTGTTGAGCAACGACATGCGAGGCTTTTCGCCATCGCGCACCTGATACTTGCGGGCCCAGTCATGCAGATGGCGCGAACCCAGAGAGGTGCCTTGGTTGCTGATAGTGAAGATAAACTCGGGGGTGGTGAACACCTCGCCAGCCTTGAGCTGGTAGGCTGAGGTATTGGGGTTGAGGCCTGGCAGGATGCGAAGGGCGCCTACATTGTCAACCTCAAGGGTGTAGCGCCAGTTGCCGGTCCAGCCAATGGTGCCCATTAGCACCTCGCCCTGCTGTTCGGCTGCAGGCTGACCCAAGCCCACTTCGAAGAAGGGGTGGCTGTGCATGGCAGCACGCGAGCCAAGTTTGGTATCGACCACCTTTTTGCCAAACTGCAGTTGCTGTGACGACATCTGTGCCTCACGGGCCCAATCGCTCGAAAACTCGGTGAGCCAGTACTGAGGGCGACGGAAATAGAGCATGGCAGAGTTGACGCTTCGCAACTGAATGCAGCCATTGGGGGCGATGTTACGGGCCTTCTTGTCGGCTTTCTCATGATGCACAATCTCGCTCCAGGTCTTGATGACATCCTGTTCGGGATAGGCCACATAATGCAGGGTGACCTGAACGGGATAGCGATTGTCGGCCAGGCGGATGATGGTCTCTGTGCCACCCTCAACAGTCCTTTGCTCATGGCTCTGATAATAAAGATAGGTGGTGGTGTTGCCATCGGTGTGGGTGATATCGATGGCTGGCTCGAAAAACTCTTCGGAGCCACCTGTATTATAGACCTCCCAGCCTCGCTGGCAAACCGATCCATCGGAAGCGGCATAGACATCCCAAGGCAGGTGCTGATAGTCGCTCTCGTTAAGCAGACGCTCTCCGAGATACACCTGATAAAGACGGTTGTTGGGGCCTACCTTGAGCACCAGGTCGGTGCTGTTGGTGCGGATGGGAATCACCTCGTTGGCCGCAAAGGCTGCAGTGGCAGAGCAAGAGAGCAGTGCCAGGGAGGAAAGCAATAGATGTTTCATTGTTATAGAGTAGTTTTTGATGAAAAGACTGAGGTTAGCTGGAAAACCGATGACTACCAGCCTGAAACTGGTAGCCATCAACAAACTTAAACACACATAACACAATTACCAGCCAACATTCTGCTTATATTTTTCTCCGCTATAGTTCATCTGGTTGAGAGGAATGGGGAGATACTCGTCGCGATTGGCAGTGAACTTAGCCTGACGGAGATAATCGACAACCTCTTTCTCCTTGGCAATATAATCGTTCAGATAGTTGGCAGCAATGCCCCAGCGAACGAGGTCGAAGAAGCGGTTGCCCTCGGTGGCAAATTCGAGGCGACGCTCCCAGCGAAGAGCCTGACGGGCACTTTCCTGATTCCAGGTGTAGTTGGCATCAGTGTAGAGGGCAATGTTGTAGTTGCCAAACTGCATGCCTGCTGCATTGACCAGCTTAGAGGTGCTGTTGGCAGCACGCTGGCGAATCTGGTTGATCAGGTCGCGGGCTTCGTCGAGGTTCTCATTGAGCTCAATGTCGATCTCTGCCTTCCAGAGAAGCACATCATCGTAACGAAGGAGGTCGATGTTCTTGGCCGAGCCTGCAAAATAGGTGGTGGCAGTGAGGGTCGGGTCGTTAGGACTCACCAACTCCTTCATGCAAGAGTAGTAGCTATATACACCCGGAACACGCGACCAAGACTTCTGATACACAAAGTTGGGCTCATACTTGAATGGACGGCCAGGGATGCCCACTGTGTGGTCGAGACGAGGATCGACCTCAGGGTTGATGTCGTTGAAGTTGCCATCCTTGGCAGCATCGACCTCATAGAAGGTCTCGAACATAGGCAGGCCATTCTCGGTCTTGAAAGCATTGATGAGGTTGTGGCTTGGCTGGTGGAAGCCGCAAGTGGCAGGATACTCTGAAGCCATTGGGTAGTTGAGGGCATGGTCTTCATCGATTCGGCCATAAATGGTGCCATCGTTCGAACTATACTGTACGGCAAAGATCGACTCAATGCCGTTTTCGGTAGCGGTGAGGAAGTTGTTGGCAAAGTCGGCAGCCAGAGCATATTTGCCAGAGCCAATTACCTCATCGCAAAGCGAACCTGCCTTGGCAAGCATCTGCTTGTCTATGCTGGTGACCTGGTTGTTGTCATCGCCCTGCACATAGGCTGCATAGAGCAAGGTCTTGGCCTGATATGCCTTGGCAGCCCACTTGGTGGGACGGCCAACCTCGGTCTGTGAGGCAGGGAGAATGGCTGCAGCCTCCTCGAAATCCTGTGCAATGCGAGCCCAGAGCTGAGCATTGTTGAGGTCGTGGTTGGTAGCGGCATTTTTTTCGGTGGTGCCCATGGTCTCGTCAATGAAAGGAACATGCTTGAAGAGAATCTTGAGCACGAAATAGTAGTGGCCACGAAGGAACTTCATCTCAGCAATGCGCTGCTGGCGGGCAGGCATCTCGGCATCGGTCAGCTTGTTGAGATACTCGAGAGCGGTATTGACACGCGAGAGGTCGAGATAGAGCTGCACCCAGAGGTTGTCGGTCCACTCATTATCGACCGTATTGCTGTAGTAAACCTCCCACTGGTGTGCCAGACCGCAGTCGCCTGTTCCGCCACCACCTTTGTAGGTGTCGCCACTACGCACACAACCCAATGACCAGAGGCTGACCAAAGGACGATGCCAGGTGGTGTTGCCTAAAGTAGAGTAGGCTGCATTGCAAAGCTGATCAACATTGGCAGCCGTGTTGAAGTCTTCTTCGGTTACGATGCCTTGTGCCTCTTCGTCGAGGAAGTCAGAGCATGAAGACAAACTGAGGATACCAGCCAAACCGAGAGCTAAATATTTCATAGATGTTTTCATCTGTATATGCTATTTGAAAGTTAGTACTTAGAAGGTTACATTCAGACCTACAGTGGTAACCAGTGGTCGAGGATAAGCATTGCTTGAGTTCTCAGGATCGACACCCGAGAAGTCTTTAGACTTGATGGTGAGCAAGTTGTTAGCCTGCACATAGATGTCTGCATTCGAGATCCAACTGAACTTGTCGCAGATTTTCTTCAAAGAGTAACCTACCTGGATGTTTCGAAGCTTCAGGTAAGAACCATTCTCAACAAAGTAGCTTGAGCGACGGCCCTCGTTGTTGGCATCGTTGAAGGTGAGCATCGGGATGTCAGAACCGGTGTTCTGTGGGGTCCATGCATCGAGCACTCGCTTGCCATAGTTGGTGCCGGTGTAGAGCGAAGTGAAGTCGGTGAGAGTCTTGAGGTTGTTGTAAACATCGATGCCAGCCAGACCCTGCCAGAACATAGATACTGAGAGGTCTTTCCACTTCATGCCAAGGTTGAGACCATACTCAAACTTAGGCAGACCGTCGGTGAGATAGGTGCGGTCTTTGTCGTCGATGACATGGTCGCCATTGAGATCCTTGTAACGGATACGGCCAGGGCCTGCACCGGTCTGGGTGGCATGAGCATCGACTTCGGCCTGATTCTGGAACAGACCATCGGCTACATAGCCATAGACAGAGTTGATAGAGCGGCCCAGGATGACATCGGTGGTGCCGTTGCCAGGATAAGAGGTGAGCACACTCTTAGGAAGCTTGGTGACTTCGTTCTGGTAACGCGAGATGTTGAGGCCCGCATTCCAGCTCCAGTCTTTATTGATGTTGTGGCTGTAGTTGAGCTGCAACTCCCAGCCCCAGTTCTTCATAGAGGCACCATTGACCCACTGATTGCCACCTTCGCCAATAACAGCCAGGTAGTTAGGGCTGATGAGAATGTCTTTGGTCTCTTTGATGAAGTAGTCGAACGAACCGGTGAGATCATTATTCAGGAAGCCGAAGTCAACACCCATATTGTGCTGGGTTGAGGTCTCCCACTTGAGATCTTTGTTGCTCAACTGCTGGCGAGCAAAACCAGAAACCATAGAGCCATTGCCGGCAATATCGTAGGCAGTACCCTTGTCTGGATTTGAAGCTACCGATGAGTCGGGAGTGCCATAGATGGCCTTATAGATTGACATATATGCATAGTTGTCGATCTCTTGGTTACCATTCTGGCCCCAGCCATAACGAAGCTTCAGGTCGCTGAACAGGTTGAGGTTGCGGATGAAATCCTCTTCCGACATGCGCCAGCCGAGAGAGTAGGCAGCGAAGGTGCCCCAGCGATTATCCTTGGCAAAACGGCTTGAACCATCGCGACGAAGGGTGAACGAAACCAGATATTTGTTCATGAGCTGGTAGTCGGCCTTGCCAAAGAACGAGAGCAAGGTGTAGCTTGAGCCTTCACCCGCATTGTTAATGCTCGATGAACCGGTGCTCAGATACATATAATTGAGATTCTCGAGAGAATAGCCCTTGCGGCTTGCCGAGAACATCTGGTTGTTGTATTTGGCCATCTCGTGACCGAGCAGCACGGTGAGGCGGTGGTTGCGACCATATTCGGCCGAGTAGTTGAGGGTGTTCTGCCACTGCCAGTTGCCCATAAACTTGAACTGCTGGTCGAGCTTGTTGGTGGCATCACCCAGGAAGCCGCTGGTAAATGACTTGGTCATGTTGCGGAAGTAGGTTCCAAAGTAATCGACACCACCAGAGGTGCGGAAGGTGAAGTCTTTCAGGAACTTAACCTCGGCAAAGGCATTGCCGAAGAGGCGAACATTGTTGGCTGCATTCTCGGCATTGTCGACCAGCTGACGAAGAGGGTTGTGCACATCGCTCATGCCATTGACTGGGCCGCCCCAGCCGCCCTTGTTGTCGTGAACGGGTGTGAGAGGGTGCGAACGAAGCACATTCCACATCACTGCCGATGCATTGCCCTCGCCACCCACGGTCTGCTGATCCTTGTGGGTGTAGCTGACAGAGAGGTTTTCGCCTACACGCAAGTGATTGTCGAAGAAGTTGTACTCAGAGTTGGCACGAAGAGAGGCACGCTTCATAAAGGTCTCTTTCATGATGCCCTCGTTGTCATAGTAGCCCATTGAGAACATCGAGCGACCATGCTCATTGCCATTGGAGAAGGTGAGGTTGTAGCTCTGAATGAGTGGTACGCGTGAAACCTCATCATACCAGTCGGTATCGCCAGCTGTTTCGTTGTAAGGCGAGAAAGCGCTCTGGTTGACACCTACCGAAGAAAGGGTGGGGTTGTTATAGTCGTTGTTCCAGTTGAAGGTATAGAGGCTCTGGGCTGAGTTGGGGTCACTGCCATCGTTGACCCAGGCACGCCATACGGCTCGGCCCAGACCATTGGCATCGAGCACCTCCATGCGATTGTTGTAAAACTGGGTAGAGAGCGAAGCATTGAAGGCAATCTCTTTGTAGCCCTCTTTGGCTCGTTTGGTGGTGATGATGACAACACCGTTGGCTGCACGGCTACCATAGATAGAGGCCGAAGAGGCATCCTTGAGCACCTGGATAGACTCGATATCGCGCGAGTTGAGCTCGTTGAGACCACGCTTGGTGGGCATGCCATCGATCACATAAAGAGGATCGTTGTTACCCAGGGTGCCAATGCCTCGGATGCGTACGGTGGCTGCACCCTCGGGCGAACCATCGGTGGTGATGTTAACACCTGGCACACGGCCCTGAAGGGCCTCCATGGGGTTGCTGGTTGGAATATCGCTGGTCTCTTTGAGCTTGATGACACTCACGGCACCGGTCAAATCGGCCTTGCGTGCCACTTGATAACCTACTACTACTGCCTCTTCGAGCTGTTTGCTATCTTCGAGCAGTGTAACATTGAAAACATTTTTGCCATCGGTCAGCATCTCCTGCTGAACATATCCTATATAAGAGAAAATGAGTGAGCTGCCGTCGGCAACAGTAAGAGTGAAGTTGCCATCCATATCGGTGACAGTACCATTGCTTGTACCCTTTTCGATGACATTGACGCCAATGAGGCCATCGCCAAATTCGTCAATTACTTTGCCGGTCAGCTGCTTCTGAGCCCAAGTGGCTCCTACGAAACATGATGAGACGAGGAGGGTGGCTGCGAGTCGCTTGGCTCCCGTCTGTCTTTTCGGGTTAGTCTGGTTTCTTTTCATAAAAATAATAAAGTTAGAAGGATAAAATAGAATGCGTCATTTTTTTTGTTTTTAAGCTGCAAAGATAGGGTATCCTTGGTGGTCGGTAGATAAAAAAATGTTTCAGAAACAAAAAGATTTGTTGCATTCCGGAAAATTGCAACAAATCTTCTATGTAGTGAACGAAAAGTATAAATGTTACATGCAATGTTACATATGTATCGGGGCTAAAAACTGCTGAAACTAAAAGAAATAGAGGTTCCTAAGAGAGTAAATCCTGCATAGTTATAACATTTTGCACCACAGAGCTATGGATATTTTTCTGCAATCCCTGGTTGGTGATCAATGTAACTCGTATCGAACTTTTCGTGCCTGTATATTGAATAAAACTCTCTACACGATGCTCCAGTTTCTCTCGTTCCGTCTTGGTCAAAGCATACTCTCCTGCACAAAACTTCATTTCGCAAAGATTGATGCAATGGTCGGCACGATCGATGATTAAGTCAATCTGTGCTCCCTTGTCGGCGGTTGCTGGTGTGCGCCATCCATACACAGCCGTCTGCACTCCTCCTATGCGAAGAGCCTCCTTGATTTTGCCGATATGATTCAGACAAAGAATTTCAAATGCGAAACCGCTCCAGGCGTGATAGAGTGGCGTGTTGATACTATGCGACCAAAACTGCTCATCTTGATATTGGCATTTGTCCTGAATATGATAACAAAAGTGCAGGAACGGATCGATAAGCTGATAGCTTAGCATACGTTTCTTTCCATCGAATGGCTGATATGGACGAATGAAACGACAGTTCTCCAGCTCTTTGAGCATGCTGGAAAAACGTACATTGTTGTGCAGTTTTGTATGTTCAAGCAATTCGCTACGGGTAAGTCCCTTACTCTTCGACGAAAGTGCTTCGACAATGCGGACATAGTCTTCGCTATGCTTGAAGAGCGAACGGAAAAGGTTGTCTTTTTCAGCCCTCAATTCTCCAGTAGCTGAGAAAATGAGGCGGTCGATGTTCTGCGCAACACTCTCCTCCTTATTTAATAAAGAAAGATAATAGGGCACACCTCCGAAGACCATATAGTAATCGGTCACTTCACGGTCGGTATAGCCAAAAGCATATTTATCAAAATACTCTCGGCACTCGGAGAGTGAAAATGGCTCGATGAGCATCTGGTGGGTTACTCGATTGTGCAAACCTCCATGATTGTTGATGAGATTGTCGAGCATCCACGAGGCAGCACTACCGCACACGATCAACTTAATGTCACGGCGAGCCGAAGCCCAGCTGTTCCAGAAATGCTCAAGGGCACTTACAAAATCTGATTTGGCAGTGGCAAGCCATGGCATCTCATCGAAGAACAGTATCTTCGTCTCTTCGTTCAAGCCCTCGAGATAGCGTTCCAACTGGTCGAATGCCTCCAGCCAGCTCCTGCTGCGCTCCGCTCCTGCAAACCTTTTTCTTAGGCTAAGAAAGAAGTTGGTGAGCTGCTCTTCCTGTCCCACATTCTCCATGCCCGTTATCTGAAAACAACAGCGGTCGGCAAGGCTCTTCCGCACAAGAAAAGTCTTTCCGACACGACGACGTCCATAGACAACAACAAACTCCGAGCGATTGGATGCGATATATTCCTTGAGAGCTCTCTGCTCTTTCTGTCGGCCAATGAGATATTCTTCCATAATAATCAGTATTTTATGACGATGCAAAGGTAATGAAAAGGTTGGCATGAACAAAACTTTCTGGACCAAAAAGTGCTGAAACGCATTTAAAAAAAATGATTTCAGCAGAAAATAGACCTAAAAGTTGCTGAAACGATATAAAAAGATACCCATTTCAGCAACTTTTGAGGCTAACTAGCGGTTTCAGACAGAGTTCTTATCCCTTGCGTTTAACCAGCTCGTTGGGGTTTTCGCCAAAGAACTCTTTGTAACATTTGGTGAAGTAGCTGGGAGCGGTGAAGCCCACGGCATAGGCCACTTCGGCAATGGTATCGTCGCTCTGTGCCAATAGCTGCTGGGCTCGCTTGAGGCGGGTGTTGCGAATCAACTCGACTGGGGAATAGTTGGTCAAAGTCTTGCACTTACGGTAGAGTTGTGCACGGCTCATACCTATCTCCTCGCCCAATTGCTCTACGCCAAAGTCGGCATCGGAAAGATGAGCATCGATGCATTTGCGCACACGTTCCATAAACTTGTCGTCGAGGCTGGAAGAGGGAGATGAAGTTATGTCGCTTCGCTTGTTAAGAGGTGAAGGAGTTTTATTCCCTTCGCCAAAGAAATCGCGAACGCGGTCATGGTTCTTAATCAATGTCTCGATCTGTGCCCTCAGCACATCCACATTGAATGGCTTGGCAACGTAGGCGTCTGCACCTTCGTGCAAGCCCTGAATGCGTTGCTCATCGAGCGAGCAGGCTGTAAGCATCAGTACCGGAATGTGACAGGTGTTGACTTCGTTCTTGAGGCGATGGCAACATTCCATGCCATCCATACCGGGCATCATCACATCGCATATTATCAAATTGGGGACAAGGCGCATGGCCTTCGAGATGCCCTCTTGCCCATTGCTGGCGGTAAAGACATGATAGGAGTCGGCCAAAAGAGATGAGAGCATCTGGCGGATGTCGGGATTATCGTCGATTACGAGCAACACCGGCTTAGGATCGTCTTCAGCCACTTCGTACTCTTGGCCGAAGGTATCAAGTTCGGTCTCTACTTGCTGGGTCGAAATCTTGGCTATCGGAGTTATGGTTTCGGCCGATGTATCAGGATTTCTTGCCGGCAGTGTTACGGTGATAACGGTTCCGGTTCCTTCGGGCTGATTGCCAACCTCGATAGTGCCCTCGTGTAGTTCAACAAAGTTCTTAACTAGAGCCAATCCTAGGCCAGAACCATCGTGATGGAGGGAGTCGATTTGATAGAAACTATCGAAAATCTTCTGTATATGTTCGTTGTTGATGCCTGGGCCGGTATCGGCAATCGTGAGCACGAAAACAGGAGTGTTGGTATGCTGTTTTGTCAACGAGATGGAAATCTTACCATTTTCAGGTGTAAACTTGAAAGCATTACCTACGATATTATAAAAAACACGCTCCAGTTTGGCCGCATCGCCTTGGGTGAGGAATGGATTTTCATCTTCCATGCCTAATTCCTCACTTTTTACGTCTAATTCCAGTTTGATGTGTTTTTTGTGCGCCAGTCCATTGAATGATGCAAACCATGTCTCCACCTCTTGTTTGAGGTCGAGGTTTTGGAGGTTGAGTTCCATCTTGCCGCTCTCCATCTTGCGGAAGTCGAGAATCTGGTTGATGAGGCGCAGTAAGACCTGAGTGTTTTTATTGGCAATATTGAGCAACTGCAGTTGGTGAGGTTCTTTCACTTCGGTTAGCAACTTTTCAAGAGGTGCTGCGATGAGAGTGAGTGGGGTGCGAAAATCGTGGCTCACATTGGTGAAGAACGATAGCTTGGCCTTCGTTGCCTCTTCGAGTTGGCTTTGTGCCAGGTGTTTGGCCTTGAGTTGTCGCATCAGGGCCATATACATCAATATAAATATGAAGAGGAAGACGAGAAGCGAATAGAGCAAGGTACGCTCCAAATTGTGCTGTTCCCAATAACGATCTACTTCGCTTTTCAGCATCTGTACTGCCTCGACCTGATGAGCCACTTCGGTTGCCACATTGTTCAGAAGTGGCGCACTTTCGGCATTGACCAAGTATGTGTCGAGGGCAATATTTCTTTCGAATGGTTTGCCTTGGAGAATCTTGGCTGCGGTCTGAATAATGATGTCGCCACCCGTGGCATATACGGCAGAGGCATCTATTCTGCCCTGCGTAATGGCCTCGACGCCATTGCCTGTACCAGTCAGAGCATCGACACCCATGATGGGTATCAGATTGCCAGGAAAGTGTTTTTCCAAGGCGATGTCAGCACCCATAGCCATCTGGTCGTTTTGAGCAAGAATAATTTGGATGTCGGGATGAAGGTTAAGAATCGAATCAACAACAGTCTCGCTTTGTTCTTTCAACCAATTGCCTCGGCATTGTATAATTTCATAGTGAATGCCACTCTCTTCAATTTCTTCCATTAATCCTTGGTGCCTAAGAGTGGCAGGTGTTGAACCGTCTAATCCTAATATTTCTAGTACTTTGCCACCTTGTGGTAGTTGCTGATGCAAATAAAGCCCCATTTGGTGGCCTACAACAAGATTGTCACCGCCTATGAAGGCTGTGTATTTCTCGTTGGTCATCTTTCGGTCTGCCACAATGACAGGAATGCCTGCGTCGAAGGCTTGGCTCATCACAGGAGTGAGTTTTGCAGCCTCGCGAGGTGAAACAATCAGCAAATCGACCTTTTTTTCGATAAAATATTCAATGTCCGAAACTTGCCTGTCGTTATCATCATCGGCCGAACGCACTTCCATCTCCATTTCGGGATGGAAAAGCAGTTCGCGCTTCATTTCTTCGTTAAGTTTAGTACGCCAGGCATCGTTGCTGCATTGCGATACGCCTATATGATAGCGCACAGCCCCCTGTCCGTCGCAAGCAGCGAGGAACAGGAGGCTGAGAAATAAGGGAATATATAGGGACAGTTTCCTATAAAAGGTTGTTATCATTGTGTTGAAGGTAGGTAGGAATGAGTATGCAAGGGTTATTCTATGTCAGTAGGTGATTCAAGAGCTTGCTGTCGGGCCAATGCAATGTTGATCTTGGCTTGGACGAGTGCTTTCTTCATCTCTTCAGCATTTGAAGCCTTGAGTCCGATGAGTGGGTCAATTATTTTGAACATGGCAGCAGCAGAACTGCTCTGAGACCTCAAAGCTTTGAGACCCTCAACAGAGAGTTCGAAATGGCGGCTGATAGCAGCAGCGGTTTCGTCGTCGATATGCTTCATATAGAGGTTCGGGTTGTTCGAAACAACGTAAAGAACCTCGATGCCCATAGAGGTTGTTGCCTCATAGAAATAATCCATGCGGTTATTTTCTTTCATCAAATCATAGAAATCCTGGAAGGTTTTTACCGAAAGAGCGGTTGCGTTATCCTCCTGCTTCAATTCTTGGATGTTTTTGATGAAGAGATCATTTTTCATGGTCTCAAAAATTCTGTTCATATCTCCAAGTTCGTTTACGTCATAGAGATTTCTGACGCGAGAGTCAACAATCATCATACCCCAGGCTCTGTACTTCTGCGAGAGGGAGACTAAGTCCTTGATGTCATCGGCGCTAAGCAGATAATCAGGCTTAACCAATTTCTCGGCATCAGTGAGGAAATGATCAGGATTATGGAAGAGTTTCTTGATTTCTTTCTTTTCTGTTATTTCGCAAAGCAAGCCTGCCAGGCTATCAACTTGGCATGCTACTTCTTCTTCAAGTTTCTCAACTTCGATGACAGGTTTGTCGGTTTTCTTGGTGTTGCATGATGAAAGCAGCATAAGAACGGTTGCAGCAGCTACAAAAAAATGTTTCATGATTTATAAATTTTGAAGAAAATACATCAATGTTTTGCTGCAAAAGTATGACTTTTTTTTTGTTTAGCCAAATAATTGCGCCATAATTGCAGAATATCCGTCGATAATTTTTAGAAATGACGATAAATGCCTATATTTGCGCGTGGGTATTTATAAGTGACATGGTAACAGATCTTACATTATCAAGCTTGATTAATCTGTTTGCTCTTTTCTGCTCTACTAGCAAACTTGATGCAGAAAAGGCAAAAACACTTATATCTATCTACTTGACTCGTCACTTTGGTATTCGTAACAAAGAGGATTATGAGGGCATGTTTCTTGATTTGCTCGAAGTCTATTCTTTGTCGCCCAAACTGGACAAAGAGGCGATTGTTTCGGATATCTGTGCCAATCTGAAAGGTTCGATAAGCGTAACAGAGGCACCCTCGCTTTTGCTTCGCCTCATGGAGTTTTGCTCCCATTCAGAAGCCTTCGATGATAACATCTCCATCTTTTCAATGATGGCTAAACAGCTCCACATTTCTGAAAAGATAGTGGAGGAATTTTATCATTATGTGAGGGGTGAGAATACAAAGCTTGTCCGACTTCACACTATTGAAGGTCTAGATGGAGAAATCAGAACTCTCTACCTGAAGAAGTACAACTTGATGGTGTTTACCTATGTAGGCTTCGATGTTGTCTTTATGAACGATGTGCCTGTGACGCAAGGAATGTTTCAGGTATGGGAACAGAGCGGCATTCTGAAGAGTTTATCGGGTAGTCCTATCTACTACAGTACAGTGCTGGCCCCTTACTTGGAAGGCAAGTCGAAACAAAAGGTTACTTTCTCTGCTCGTGACGTGCAGTTCCGTTTCCCTAATTCGGAAAATGGTATTCACGATTTGAGCTTTGATCTTAACAGTGGCGAGTTACTCGCCATTATGGGCGGTTCTGGAGCCGGCAAAACCACAATGCTGACTTTGCTTAATGGTACCCTCAAACCTCAGAGCGGAAGTATCACAATCAATGGACATGATATTTCGGAGCCTGCAGCCAAGGAGTTGATAGGTTTTGTACCACAAGATGATCTTTTGATCGAGGAGTTGACCGTATATCAAAATCTCTGGTACACTGCAAAACTCTGCTTTGCTGGCATGTCAGACCAAGAGCTTGATGCTCGTGTCATGAAAGTGCTCACAGAGCTCGGACTTGATGCGGCCAAAGACTTGAAAGTGGGTTCGGCCATCAATAAATTTATCTCAGGAGGTCAGCGCAAGCGCCTTAACATCGCTCTTGAATTGATACGCGAACCTGCAGTTCTCTTCCTCGATGAACCAACTTCGGGCCTCTCTTCGACCGACACGGAGCGTGTTATTCATCTTTTGAAGGAACAGACCTACAAAGGCAAGTTGATCGTGGTCAATATCCATCAGCCGAGCAGTGATGTTTATAAGCTCTTTGACCGGTTGTGGTTGCTTGACCGTGGCGGATATCCAGTATTTGACGGCAATCCAATTGAGGCTATCACCTATTTTAAGGGTGCGGCTAATTATGCCGATGCTGATACCAGTATGTGTCCGGTATGTGGTAATGTCAATCCGGAGGTGGTGCTCAACATTATCGACCAAAAGGCTTTTGATAAGTCGGGACATCTTTCTGCCAAACGCAAGGTTTCGCCTCAGGAGTGGCATCAGTTGTATCTGGATAATCGACCTGAGATGGACCCAGTGCAGGAAGTGGCTATTCCACATTCTGATCAAAAGAAACCGGGAGCTTTCCGCCAGTTCCTGATTCAACTGGAGCGCAATGTGATGACCAAAATCACCAATCGACAATATCTATTTATCACATTGCTTGTAACTCCAGTGTTGGCGCTCATTTGTGGATTCCTCACCCGATATGCACCTGAAAGTGGCTATACGGTGATGGAGAACAAGAACCTTGTGTCGTTTTTGTTCATGGCAATCATTGTTGTCATCTTTGTGGGCATGAGTGGTTCGGCCGAAGAGATTATCAAGGACCGTGCACTCTTGAAGCGAGAAAAGTTCTTGCATCTCTCGTATGGAAGTTATATTTCGAGCAAAGTAGTATTGTTGGCATTTGTCTCCTTGCTACAGACTCTCTGTTTTGTCTTGGTAGGTCAGGTGATGATGTCATTTTATGATATGACATGGGTATGGTGGCTCATACTCTTTGTCTCGGCGTTTCTGGCCAATCTGACTGGTTTGCTACTTTCGCAGTGCCTCAGTTCGGTGGTGGCAATTTATATTACCATACCTTTGCTGCTCATTCCGCAGATTTTGCTTTGTGGTCTTGTGGTCGATTTCAGCGACCTTGATGGTAAAAGCACAACTGGTAATGTGCCAGCTATTGGCAATATGATTCCGTCGCGATGGGCTTTCGAGGCTATGGCCGTGACCACATTCACTAACAATGCCTACGAAGCAAACTTCTATGAATATGACCAGCTGAAGTACGAAAATCAGTACTACCGTGGTGCTGTGCTATGGGAGTTGCAGTCTCAGCTCGAAACTCTGGAAGATGAACGACAGAAAGGTAAGCCAATGAAACCAAGTCATCTTCAGGTTATCAGCAATGAGCTTCCTGTGCTTGCGTCTTATGCGGAGGTTGAACCATATAAGGAATCATTGAAATTTGAAGAATATGATTCGGCTATGTATGTTTCAATCAAAGATTATCTTTCGGACATTGAAACCTTACTGCAGAAACGAAGTAATAGTAACACCCTTTATGCTGACCGTGTATTAACCAAAATGCGAGATGCAATGGGAGGAGACGCTTTCCGTCATTTGCGCGAAAGTCACGTCAATCGTAAACTTGAAGATGTGGTGATAAATTACATGGCGGGCGAGACTCATACTGTGGTAGGTGGCCATATTGTGCCTCGCATGGGTTTTGTTTATCTTACGCCTCGCAGCAAGAATGGCATGGCGCCATTCTACAGTCCGGTTAAGTGTGTGGGTGATTTACAGATACCCACATTGTGGTTTAACATAGGCATCCTCGCCCTTATGGGCATTGTTGTGCTCATTATGCTTTATACCGACTTCCCCGGCCGGAAATTGCAGAAGAGCGAGAAATAAAAATACAATAGAAACATTAAAGATATCTATCAATAACAAACAAAAACAACAGAATTATGAAAAAAATTGCACTTGTGCTTGCAGCTGTAGCTGCATTGGCTATGACCGCTTGTGGTGGTAAGAAGGCTGCTCAGAATGAATCAGCAGAGGCTCCACAGAGCCAGGAGAGTTTCCAGGAGCAGCAAATCAAGATGGGCATGAAGGTTCACCTCGATAGCCTTACCAACGCTTGGCTTCGCATTGAGAAGCCAATGGCAGTGACCTACAATGCTCAGGAGGGTAAGGTTAAGCTTTCTGATGCTCAGAAGAAGGTTCTTCCTGATTACCTCGTAAATCCAGACGAGGTAATGGGTTCGCTCGAGAGCCTCTCTCTTAAGTATCGTGCAATGGTAGTGTTCGATATGGACAAAGAGGTTGCTAAGCTCTATGGCATGAATGATGTATATACTCCAGCTATCAACAAGCTTGCTGCAGAAGTTGATGATCCTGCTGTTAAGTATCTCTACAATGTTGATGAGAAGGTAACTTATCAGGAGCGTATGAACAAGGTTTATAGCCTTGAGGAGGAGAATGGTCGTGCTAACTATTTCTGGGAGGCTGCAGCTACCTCTATCATTGAGCAGCTTTATATTCTTGGCCGCAATCAGGAGGTTTTCCTCGCAAGCTTCACCGATCAGGATGCTGAGGACATTACTTTCTATGTAAGCCTTCTTGTTGATGCTTATGCTGATCTTGCAGAGTACAATTCAGAGCTCGCTCGTCTCTACAATGTAATTCTTCCTCTCCAGGTTCTCAACGCTATCACTGTTGATGAGCTTCGCACTCAGCTCAACCAGATTGATGCTGACATTGCAAATGCTCGCAAGGCTCTCTTTATGTAATTCTATACATTATATATATAATAACGCCCAGAACAAATTCAGTTCTGGGCGTTAATTTTTATTCGATGGAGTTGAGAATTCTTTCGATGCGGGACAATTGGTCTTCAGAGAAAGGCTGGCTCTTTAATACATTTAGATTGTCTTGCATCTGGGCCACGCTGCTTGTTCCGATGATGACCGAAGAGATGGCGGAATTGCTTAGAACCCAAGCCAACGACATTTGTGCAAGCGACTCGCCTCGCTCTTCGGCTATGGCATTGAGAGCTTTAAGTTGTTCGATGAGTTTCGGTGTCAGGCGATCGGGAGTGAGTGCTTCTTTGCGTCCCATACGGCTGTCGGCAGGAATTCCGTTCAGATATCGATTGGTGAGCAATCCTTGTTCGAGAGGCGAGAATCCTACATAGCCTACACCTGATGCTGCTGCCAGATTGATGGCAGAATCATCGCGCTCCAATAGATTGTGCTTGCCTTGATGACAGAGACATGGCACATCACGTTCCTTTAAATAATTATAGGCAAAGGCTGCTGCATCATCAGGATAACGCGAAATGCCTACATAGAGAGCCTTGCCTTGTCGCACAATATCGACCAATGCCTGGCAAGTTTCTTCGAGTGGCGTGTTGGGGTCAAAGCGGTGACTATAGAAAAGATCTACATAATCGAGATGCATGCGCTTTAGAGACTGGTTGAGCGACGCCATCAGATACTTTCTCGATCCCCATTCACCATAAGGTCCAGGCCACATGTCATATCCGGCTTTGGTGGTAATAAACATCTCGTCGCGATATGGATGCATAGAGCAGTCCATGAGTCGTCCAAAAGTCTCTTCAGCTGTACCATACAACGGACCATAGTTATTGGCTAAGTCATAGCAGGTAATGCCATGGTCGAAGGCATAGTGCATCATTGCTTTGCAATTCTGAAAATTGCTGATGCTTCCGAAGTTGTGCCAGAAACCGAGTGAGAGAACAGACATCAGGACTCCGCTCTTGCCCGAACGACGGAACTGCATATTGCCATCATAGCGATTGGCAGCGGGTGAATAAATAGGTTCTATCATAATCAAACTTCAATAGCTTTCCACAGAGTATCGTCAGGAACAGGTGCAATGACTGTGACTTCTTCTTTTGATACGGGGTGGATAAAGTTAGTTTTGCGGCTGTGGAGCGAAATGCCACCATCAGGATTGCTTCGAGGAGCACCATATTTCAAGTCGCCCTTGATAGAGAGACCTATGTGACTCAGTTGGCAGCGAATCTGATGGTGACGACCTGTGAAGAGTTGCACTTCGAGCAAAGCGTATCGAGGTGTTGTGTTGATGACCTTATAATGAAGTCTTGCTTCTTTGCATTCCTTTTGAGGGGCACGACGCATGGCGGCTTCAAGGCTGTCGTAGGCATAAGAGCGATTTTGCTTCTCATTGCGTATCAGCCAGTGTTTGAGGTCTGCCTCCATGGGTGGTGCATTCCTAACTCCAGTCTCTTCGCTCTTCCATACGTTTTCTACTATTGCCCAATAGGTTTTATGTACCTCGCCGCTGGCAAACATGCGGTTCATTCGTTCAAGAGCTTTGCTCGTTTTTGCGAAGATAACCACGCCGGTAGTGGGTCGATCAAGACGGTGAGTCACACCAAGGAATACGTTTCCGGGCTTATTGTCGCGCTCCTTAATAAAGCGCTTCAGGGTTTCTGGCAATGGCTCATCGCCTGTTTTGTCGCCCTGTACAATCTCATGACAGGTTTTCGACACAATAATCAGGTGGTTATCTTCGTAAATGATTTGCATTATTTGACAGTTTGACGATTTACAATTTGATGATTACATTGCGTTGGCAGCAATGAGGATGATGTAGGCAATGATGCCACCAATCACACCAATGATAAGACCCGCCTTCGCCATATCGAAGGTCGAGATGATACCGGTTGACGAAGCAATAGCATTTGGTGGGGTCGAAATTGGCAGAGTCATAGCGAGCGATGCTGCCATAGCAGTACCGTAAAGCAAGGTCTTGAGACCGCCAATGGCGACGAGGCTCTCGCCCATACCAATGCCCACGGTGCAGAGAATAGGAATGAGCAAAGCTGCGGTTGCGGAATTTGAAATGAAGTTTGAGAGCAACCAGCAGATAAGACCAGCAGAAATGAGTACAACAATAGGACTCCATTCTGCAAATGGAATAGCGGTCACAAGGTCAGTTGCCAGGCCCGACTTATTGAAGCCTAAACCAAGGGCAAAACCACCCGCAACCATCCAGAGCACACTCCAGTTAATCTTTTCAAGATCCTGTTTGCTCAACAGGCCGGTGAGGCAGAGGCAGCAAATAGGGACCAGAGCCACTACGTTGGCATTCAAACCGTTCCATTCGCCAGTGAACCACAGAACAATGGTGAGTACGAATGTAATAGCTACTACCCATGTCTTGTAACCTTTCTTCAGACCGCCATCAATTTTGAGTTCAATCTTCTCGCCCTTGCCGAAGGGGAAGAGCAGCATGAGTGCTACCCAACCGATAGCGAGGATGAGCAAAGTGATGGGCGCCATGGCCGAACACCAATCGAGGAACGAAGTCTGGCTCGACTCCAAACCGGCTGCCTCAAGGCGGGCAATGGTGTCAGGGTCGTTCAGATATTTTACAGCCACACCATTAGGAGGTGTGCCGATAGGGGTGGCAATACCGCCAATGTTGGCACCTAGAGGAATGGCCATCGCCAAGGCAATCTTACCCTTCGAGCCATTATCGGGCAAACTTCGAAGCACCGGTGCCAGGAATGCTAACATCATGGCAGCAGTAGCAGTGTTTGAAATAAAGGCCGAGAAGAGTGCAGTGACAAGAATGAAGCCCATGAGAACGAAGGCTGGTTTGTTGCCAAAAGGTGCAAGCAGCGCTTTGGCCATGAAGACATCAAGACCAACTTTCTCAACGCCAATGGCGAGAACAAAACCACCCATAAAGAGCATCACTACAGGATCGGCAAAGGTAGCCATAATCGATTTATAGCTGATTGGGGTGCCGAGGTGCTGGGCCGAAGGATCGGTGAGCGATGGATCGTTGGCAAAGAGCCAAAGAGAAGAGTCGGATACTGTGAGCAGCATTACTACAATGATGAGCACCGATGTGCACCATGTAGGAATGGCCTCTGAAATCCAGAGGATGGCAGCAGTGACAAAGATGGCCACAATACGAGTTTCAATGAGCGAAAGCCCAGGTAGACCATAGGTGGCTGGATCCATAAACAAAATGCCGAAGTAGGCAATCAAGGCAAGGAGCGAACCAATGACAGTCTTGACATTGGAGGGCTTGCGGAAGTCGCGATAGCGACGCACCAATACATTGTTGCGTAAGCTCATGGCTTTGATTAAATTTTTTAATGAGAATTATTAAATAAGAATGTGTAAAATTTAGCGCCCAAAGATAAGTCATTTTCACCATATCGTAGCCAAAAGTGGCAGAAAAAATTCAACTCTGGACATAAAAGTAGGCAAAATGGGCAAATATTGGGCAAAATCGGTACAACCAATGTCAAAAATCGTTATATTTGCGCGTCAATAATTAAGTAATATAACTTTATCTTTATTCATAAATCAAACTTTATACAAGTTATGGCATTAATGGACCAACTCGTTGCTAAGGCTAAGGCCAACAAGCAGCGCATTGTGCTCGCTGAGGGCACAGAACCTCGTACCATTCAGGCAGCTGACCGCATTCTTGCTGACGGTGTTGCAGACATTATCCTCATCGGTGCAAAGTCTGAAATCGACGCTCTCGTTGCAGAGTACGGCCTGAAGAACATTGACAAGGCTACTATCATTGAACCAGAGAACAATCCTAACGCACAGAAGTATGCCGATCTCCTCTTCAAACTTCGCGAGAAGAAGGGCATGACCCCAGAGAAGGCTGCAGAACTTGTTAAGAACCCACTCTATCTTGGCACTCTTATCATCAAGAATGGTGAGGCTGACGGTCAGGTAGCTGGTGCTCGCAATACTACTGGCGACGTGCTTCGTCCAGCACTCCAGATTATTAAGACCGCTCCTGGCATCAGTTGTGTTTCTGGCGCATTCATCATGATTATGGAGAATGAGGCAGCAAAGGCTTATGGCAAGGAGGGTATCATGGTATTCGGCGACTGCGCTGTTACTCCAAATCCTGATGCTAAGCAACTCGGTCAGATTGCAGTTTGTTGTGCTGATACTGCACACGATATTGCAGGTATTGAGACCCCAGTTGTAGGTATGCTTTCATTCTCTACCAAGGGTTCTGCAAACCACGAGATGTGCGACAAGGTGATCGAGGCTACCGCTATCGCAAAGGAACTTCGTCCAGAACTTCAGATTGATGGTGAACTTCAGGCTGATGCTGCTATTGTTCCATCAGTAGGTGCAAGCAAGGCTAAGGGCAGCACCGTGGCAGGTCACTGTAACACCCTCGTATTCCCAACTCTCGAGGTAGGTAACATTTGCTACAAGCTTGTTCAGCGTCTCACTGGCGGTATTGCTATCGGCCCAATCCTTCAGGGTATCGCTGCTCCTGTCAACGATCTCTCTCGTGGTTGCTCTGTTGAAGAAATTTATCAGACTGTTACCGTAACCTGCAATCAGGCTATCGGTGCTAAGGAGCGTGCAGCAGCAAAATAATTCTGCTTGCTTACTTTTAACAATGTAAAGCATTATTTACAAAGAAAAATGAAGATTTTAGTTCTGAACTGCGGTTCATCATCGTTAAAATATAAGGTATTCGATGGCAAAGAGGTCATCGCTCAGGGTGGTGTAGAGAAAATTGGCCTCCCAGATTCATTCCTCAAACTCACCGATCCACAGGGCAATAAAGTTGTTGTTGAGCATTTCATGCTCGAGCACACTGCTGCTGTTGAGTTCGTATTCTCAGAGCACCTGCTCAATCCTAAGTATGGCGTGCTGAAGAGTGCAGACGAGATTCAGGCAGTAGGTCATCGCGTGCTTCATGGCGCTATGAAGGTGACTAAGTCAAGCCTTGTGACCGATGAACTCATTCAGATTGTGAAGGAGTGTGCTGTACTCGGCCCTCTTCACAATCCTGCTAACCTTAAGGGCATCATGGCTGTTAAGCAGCTCATGCCAAATGTTCCTCAGGTGGCTGTGTTCGATACCGCTTTCCACCAGACCATGCCAGAGAAGGCTTATATGTATGCCATCCCTCGCGAAATGTTCGAGAAGTGGGGCGTTCGTCGTTATGGCTTCCACGGCACTTCTCATCGTTTTGTGAGCAAGCGTGCTATTGAGTACTTGGGTCTCAACCCTAACAACTCAAAGCTTATTGTGGCTCATGTTGGTAATGGTGCTTCAATGAGCGCTGTTGTCAATGGTAAGTGTGTTGATACTTCTATGGGTCTCACCCCACTCGAGGGTCTCGTAATGGGTACTCGTTCAGGTGATATCGATGCTGCTGCTGTTACCTTCATGATGGAAAAGGAGGGTATGACTCCTGCTCAGATGGACACCATGCTCAATAAGCAGTCAGGTATGCTCGGTATGTGTGGTTGCAGCGATATGCGCGATGCTTACCAGCAGGCACTTGACGGCCACAAGGATGCTCAGACCGCTCTTGACGTTTACTGCTATCGCATCAAGAAGTATATTGGTGCTTATGCTGCTGCTATGGGTGGTGTTGATGCCATTGCTTTCACTGGTGGTGTGGGCGAAAACCACAACTATGTGCGTGAGCAGGTTTGCAAGGACATGGAGTTCCTTGGTATCAAGATTGATGCAGAGAAGAATGCTGCTACTCACGGTGATGAGGCGATCCTCTCTACCGCTGACTCAAAGGTTATCGTAGCCGTTGTTCCTACCGATGAGGAACTCATGATTGCTACCGATACTGAGGAGATTGTTAGCAAGCTCTAAATATAGGTATAACTTAAGGCAAGGCCCGGTCATAACTTATGACCGGGCCTTGTCGTATCTTAAAGCGCGTATTTAACTGCAATAGTAGGGTTGATGAAGAAGGATTTGTCATTGTAAGTATTAAAGATGAAGTTGTTTGAAACCTCAATCTCACCGCCAATGCTGAAGCCCTTCCACTTCTCGAAGTTGTACCAGAATTGTGGCTCAGATAGCATTACTAACTGGCCGTGACCATTGGCCTGCTCGCCACGCCAGAAATCGATGAAACCAGAGAAAGTACAACGATTATCGGCAAAGTTGATACCCCACACGCCAGTGAGCTGAAGTGATGCGTAGGCATCGTGGAACTGACCTTTGAAGTATTGTTTATACATAGCCTGTACAGACCAAGTGCGTGAGAAGTCTGCATTGTGTCCATTATAGGCAGGACCAATGAGGGCAGCACTTTGGTAACGTGTGCTGGAGTTGAGTCCACCATCGAACTCAATGTGTGCTGAGAATTTGCTCTCTGGGGCGAACTTGAACTCACGGCTGATTTCAGTATAAGCAGCACCAATACCATCGTGATGCATGTCAAGGTCTATGAACCAATACCATTGTCCAAGTTTGTCGGCCTTGAACTGTTCGTAGGTGAGAGTAACGAGTTGGCGTCCTGCCTCTTCGTCTGAATAGATGTTTCGACCAAAGTCACGATGCAACTGGAAGTTCTGAGCAAAAGCAGCTGCTGAAGCCATCAACAAAACTGCCATCAAGAGAAGCTTTTTCATAATTGTTGTGATTAAGTGTTATATGTTCGACGCTGCAAAGATAGCAACTATTTCTGAAACAACGAAAAAAGTGTGCCCGAAACTTCCGTTTCAGGCACACTTGCATGCAACTTGCCTTCTATTAACTAACTATTCTTCTATGAAATGTAATTTCTGATATGAATATTATTCAATCAGTCATTAGTGAACTATTTGCAAGTATTACTTCACCTGGTCCTTAAATGCAAGGCCAAAGATGAGATAACCTGTATTACCAGCAATGGTTCCTTCGTTTTGTCCCCAGAGGAATGGCCAATCGTCAAAGTTTTCAAAGTGGTCAGGATTTCGGAACAAAAGACCTGGAGCTACATTGCCAGGAATGAATGAGAAGTCGGCGCGGTTATTGCCATAGAACACATTCTTCGGACGAGCTGCACCGACGGCCGCTACGAGCGAATAGTTGTGATACTGGTGGCAACCAAAGAGCCAGTCGGTAGCCTTATAGAGGTGACGCTTCTCAATGATGTCGGGGAAGTACTTGTGAGCATAGCAGACCGTGGTGCCAAACTGCACTACAGCGCCAGAACCTGCCCAATTGCGTAAGGTGAGTGGTACACCATAGGGATTTTCGGTTTCAAGGCTATCAATGTAGTTCTTGTACTTCTCTACATAAGGGCGAAGCTTGCTGAGATAGGCCTCGTCCATAAAAGGAACGGCGTCAAGAGCAGTGCTGATGCTCCAGTTGACATTCATGTCAAGGGTTTTCCAAATGCCAGCTTCAAATTTGTCGAGATACTGCAGTTCGCGTGTTGCGGCATAAAGTTGCAAGTTTGTGGCTACATTGCCAAAACCGCGCATTGACATCTGATCGTGTTCGCCCGAAATATGACGTTTGCTCTGACCTCGCTTGGCCATAATCTCTTCGGCCTCTTTCATGAGTCGCTTGCTCTGGGTGAGAGCACGTTTGGCAAGATCGTCGTTATAGCCTTGCAGGCATCGGCTTGCAGCTGCAAACATGGTAGCAGCACGGAAGTCAAGCATCGGGTTGCGGGTGGTGAAGGCCCACATATCGTCGGGCGTACCAGAGCGCTTGCCATCGGCCGAAACCTCGTAAGGCTTGAGCTTTGGGTCATAATGCAAGCCATCGGTCAAAGAGCCGGCATCGCCTAGGTGATGATAGTTGTCGAGCACCGAATTGCTGAGGCAGCTGGCCATGTGTCCAATCTGCTCGGCCTGAGCCACAAGGTTGAGTGTGCCATGCTCGATGAACTGCAGAATATCGGGAACACCATCAGGTCGGTGCAGATCAACATAACGCTGCTCTTCGGAGACAAAAGTCATATCGCGCTCGGTGTGGAAAACTTCCCAGATGCTGACAAGGTTCTGAACTACAGAGATGTTCGAACCAGTTTCGATATCAAAGTCTCCTGCATCGAAGAAGCCGCCCACGTTGAGGCCAGGGATGAGTTCGAGAGGCTTGTACTTGGTCTCAGTCTCTGGCCCCTGGAAGTGAAGGTCAAAATGGTCTGATGGCGGTGCCTGCAGATAGCCCTCCTTGAATGGCTCGCCATGCCACATGCGGTAGCCTTCATTCACAGCCATGTGGTTCATGTGAATAGGAATCCAGACATCGCTTGTGGCATCGGTGATGTGGTCGTACACATCGTTGCCGATGATAAAGTTGTTGGTCTTTGTTTGGCCATACTGAATAAAGTACACGCCGGGTTCGCGCAGTTCAGAGAAGTCAAACTTCACATAGTTATATTTAAAGTAGCGACCCCAGGTTGAGGTTTTCCCGCTGAATGCTGTTGTCACCTTGCCATCGGCATTCACTTTCATGATTGTGGCAGAAGCCTCAACTTTGTCGTTCTTGTCAAGCTCAATGACTGCAACCTTAGGCTGCTCGGGCAGATAGCCCACTTGGTTAAAACCAATATTCGGTTCACGAATCCAGCCGGGGATAGCATGTGGCTCTACAGTCCAGCTAATCACTTTGCCAGTCTTGTCGGCAGGGATTGAGCTGTGAAGCACAAACCAACCATTTTGAGCCAGCATGCGTCCATCATAGAGTTCCAGATCAGTATCGGAAGAAGAGATGCGAATCATGCGTTCTGGTGCATCAGAAGCAATAAGTAGGTCATGTCCTTGCGCCAATGGCAGTGGATCTATAAAGCGGTCTGTGCCGCGATCGTCGTAGGTTTTGAATCCTTTGAACTGCTTTGCTTTCTCGCGGTTCGGACGTGTTACAGTTTCGCTTACAGCATAGCGAGGGAGTCGGTCAATGCGGCCATCCATCTGGTAGGTTTTCTGCCAGTATTGAGAAGGACGGAATTCAAGATTGAAGCCAGCATCGCCCAGCAAAGCATTGGGCACAGGCTTGTCAAGGTAAACATCAATCTCAACCGTTTTTCCTTTGCCTGTAACTACAATGCGCGAGTCAAAGTCATAATCTTCATAGCGAAGGCAAACTTCGATGCTATTGTTCTCTTTATTGACTGTGCGTGAGGTCATGGTTGGTACCAAATCCCACTGCTCTGGAGTTTTGTTCAGACGTATGGCACCACCTTGAATGGTACGGTCACCATGGTGAATGATTTCAATGCCTGAGTTCTTCTCATCATTGAAACCGCCATTAAAGTCGTTGCTGAACACTAAAACATTGACACCCTGCTCTTCGAAATACTCGAGGTCGTTGAGCACAAGGGCCTGATTGGCCTCCTTCTGACCACAAGCGGTCAGAAGGAGTGCTAAACAGGAGAGATTGAAGAAAGTCTTCTTCATGGTTTTGCGTTAGTATATGATATTTAGTATTTGATTGTTCACAATGGTTTATTTGAAAAGCAACTGAGCCAGCTCTTTGAGGGCGCGACGCCAGGTGAGGAACTCGTGAGCAGTGTTAGGCGAAACATGGCCTACGGCATTGTAGCCAGCCTCTTTGAGTGCTTCGGTTGATTTCTGGATGCCTTCAGGATTTTCCTTGGCGCCACAACTCAGGAACATGAGTTTTGGCTGCTGTGCAAGGTCTTCGATATCCTTTGGCATGTAGGTGCCGCCAGAGAGCAGACCCCAATAACCGAAGGTTTCTGGGCGACGCAGAGTAATAAGACGGGTCTCGAAACCACCCATTGAGAGACCTGCCATGGCACGGTTGTCACGATTGGCAATGGTGAGGAAGTTGTGGTCGATGAATGGAACGAGCTCATCGACAAGCTTTTTCTCGAAGTCTTTGGCATCGAATTGGTTCAAGCCGCCAAACTTCACATCGTTGGTCTCGCCATAGGTCATAACGATGATGAATGGATCAATTTTGCCTTCGGCAATGAGGTTGTCCATGATAAGGCCTGCATGACCTTGGCTGCTCCAAGCGGTTTCGTCCTCACCCCAGCCATGCTGGAGGTAAAGCACAGGATAGCGTTTCTGCTTGCCGCGGAGCTTGCCTTTGGTCTCGATCTTGCCATAGCCAGCAGGAGTGTAAACCATAGCGCGCTTCATACAGTTGTAGGTTTCGCTCCAGAACCAAACATCCTGAATAGCACCATGAGGCACATTCTTCATAGCATAGAAGTCCTTATCCTCGTTGGTTGGAATTTCGATGCCTGACTCCCAACGTACCGAACCATAGTAGTTCTTAGCACCTGGATCATTGACTACACCACCGTCGATGGTGAGATGATAGTAGTGGAAGCCTTCATCCATAGGTGCCTCAGTGGTGCCAGTCCAGAAACCGGTGCTGTCTTTATGAAGCACTGTACCGCCACGTCCACCAAGACCCAGACTTACAATAACGCTCTTGGCCTGAGGAGCATCGACGCGGAAACGAACATAACCTTGGCTGTTGACCATTGGATATTCCTGACCAGGTTGGTTGAGCTCAGATGGCTTGAAGTCCTCTTTGATAACAACATTGTCCATGGCTGGATCAAAATTCTTGACTGCATAGTATCCCTGCTTGCGCTTCAGATCTTTGTCAATGAGCAAAGGATAGTTGGCTGTACCAACCCATGAGTCCTTGTCTGAAAGGTTCCAGAAAGTAACCACATCGACCACATCTTTATATTTACGCAGCACCTTGAACAAGCGAGCATACATATCAGTGTGAAGGGTCTTTACGAAAGGCTTGATTTCCATGCCCTGACGAGAGAAGCGGAGCTGGCCGCCCATTTCTTCATTTGCACGAATGTCGAGCTCGGTGATGTGAATGTGTTTTACAATCTCGCTATAGCGCTTGATGGCAGCTTCAACATTTTCCATGCTTGGGCCATAGACATTGTAGTGGCCTTGCATACCAATGCCGTGCACAGGAACGCCTTGATCGAGCAAGCCCTTTACCATATTATAAATACGTTCGCGTTTGCCTGGGTCACATTCGTTATAATCATTGTAGAAAAGAAGTGCCTCTGGGTCAGCTTCGTGTGCGAATTCAAAAGCATAGCGGATGAATGCATCCTCTGATCCCAGTTTCTCAACACTATATTTATAGTAAACAGACTGGCGGAAAGGTGGCTCACCTGGGAAACGACCGAAAGCTGGACGCTGCTGATCGGCGATGGCCTCATTGACTACATCCCAGCAATACACAACATCTTTATAGCGGTTCACAATAGTGAAGATGTGGTCTTTCAAACGTGCCAGGAACACCTCTTTCTTCACAAACTTACCTTTTTTGTCATAGAGCATCCAGTCGCAGCCTTGGTTGTGCCAAAGCAGGCAGTGTCCACGCATCTTGATGCCATTATCGCGACAGAACTGAGCCAGGGAGTCGGCGCGTCCCCACTTCCAAACACCTTCGCTTGGATGAGTTTCGCCTGGTTTCATGGCGTTCTCGCATGTTACACTGTTATACTCTTTGAGCACAACAGCCTCCTGCTCTGGGGTCAGATTGCGTACATTGAGGGCAACGCCCACTTTGAAATAGTCTTTGTATGCATCTTTTAATCCGGTAGGATCCTCCACTTGCTGACGAGGACCAAAGCCTTGTGCGCATACAGAACCTGCACCGAGTGTCAGTGCCATCAATGCAGTTGCAGTAATTGAGAGAAACTTTTTCATGTTAAGTATTATGTGTTATGCAATTGATATTTTTTGCCGAAAGATGGTGCAAAGATACAATGCCTTAAGCTATTAAACAATAGTGTTACATATATAAAAAGATAAAATGTTACAAACCGGACCTCAGTTTGTAACATTTTTAAGTGCTCGAAATGGGTTATTTTGTTGCTTTCATCTCCTGTCGATGCAGTTGCATATACTCAGCAGGTGGCATGCCATACATCTCTTTGAAGGCTTTTGAGAAGTTGTGCTGGTTGCTAAAGCCAACTTGCACTGCTACTTCGCCAATTGTAAGTTTCTTTTCAGCCAACAGCTCGGCTGCTTTGGTCAGACGCACATTGCGATAAAACTCGCGTGTGGTTTGTCCCGTAAGTTCTTTCAGCTTGCGGAAGAGGTGCACGCGGCTTATGCCGACCTCTGAGGCAATCATGTCAGAGTTGAGGTTTGTATCCTTCAAATGCTCTTCAACTACGCGTGTTACTCGTGCAAGTAGCTTTTCATCGTGAGTGGTTACTTTGGGAGTCTCAATCTTGTCGGCTTGACGGTCTCGTCCACTCAATGAGTTGCGAAGTCGGTCTTGACCTTTAAGCAGATTTTGTACCGTACTTTTAAGTACCTCAATGTTGAATGGCTTGGTCATGAAGACATCCACTCCAAGATTGAGGCTGGCAATACGGTCTTCGTCTGTTGAACGGGCCGTAAGCATCACAATAGTGAGTTGATTGAGGTTGATGTTTCTTCGCACTTGTGTGCAGAGTTCAATGCCATCAATCATAGGCAGAATCAAGTCGGTGATCATTATGTCGAATTTCTGCAAAGCCAGTTCGCGAAGAGCCTCTGTTCCATTCGAGCAAGCTACGACCTTATAACTTGACGAGAGTTCTTGCTCAATGTAGTTTCGGGTCTTGTTGTCATTGTCCACAAGCAGAATCTTGTGCCCATTCTTTGGGGTCTTGGCTTTGAACACCTCTTGAGTTGCGGCAGTTTGCATAAAGAACTGTAACTTTGCCTCGGTGACAGCTTGTGCCTGTTTATGTTGCTTGATATGTTGACGAATATGGTGGCGTCGGCGTATTTGCAGGAACGAAAGGTAACTAATCGTCCCTAAAAGCCAGAGCCAAATGAGCAGCGCCCACCATCGCATATACCAAGGATAGGCAATATGTACATTTATGCTCGATATCTCAGAATCTATGCCATCGCACACAGCTTTGAACTGCAGAGTATGGCTACCGGCTGAGAGGTTACTCAAGGTGATTCGGTTTGAAAGCGGTGGGAGTGACTGCCAGCGTTCTTCATCGAGCGATGCTTGATAAATAACGCGACGAGTGTATGAAAGTGGACGTGTAGCGAACTCGATTGTAAAAGAGTGGTCCTGATCGGTTAGTTTGAAACTGCCGTCAGTTTCGGGCAATACTTGTCGTTGGTCAGTGTAAAGAGCAACGACGCGAGCCTCGCATTTCTGTGAGCGAATGCTGATATTCTTTGGGTCGAACCATGTGATGCCATTGATGCCTCCGAACCAAAGTTGCCCAGAAGCATCGCGCATCGATGATTTTTTGTAAAACTCGTTGCCTTGCAATCCGTCTTGCACTCCATAGTTGTTGAAGGTGTTGCGTGCCACGTTGTACTTGGTCAAGCCTTGGTTCGAGCTAATCCAGAGATTTCCTTCATCGTCGGGCAAAGCGGCATAGCTGCACGAAGCTGGCAGACCCTCTTTTTTTGTTAGCTCTTGCACCTCTTGGGTGATGCAGTTGTAAATAACAAAGCCTCTGTTGGTGCAAAGACAGAGTTGGTTGGGGGCGAAAAGACAGAGATCGTTAACAACGTGTTGGCTTAAGACTGTTTGTTGAGCAAAGTCGTCGGTATTGAGGTCGAAGATGCAAAGTCCGTTGTAAGTGCCAACATAGAGTTTGTTGTCGTTCTCATTATATAATATGTCAGTACTCCAATTGCTCACTCCATGGCTCGATGTAATGGGCTCAAGGCTCTGAAGTCGTTCGTTGAAACGCATCACGCCGTTGCCCATCGATGCCACCCAGACAGTGCCTTCTCTGTCTTCAGTAAAAGCATACACGTTGACTGTTGATGCATCTTTCCCTTGTACGGGCAAATAGCGACATTGTCCGTTTGAAAGGTTAACCCATCCTAAGCCTTGGTGAAAAGAACCGAACCACACACGTTTCTTTGAGTCCTCGAATAGGGTCATGAATGCATTGGGAACTGTGCGGTTTGTGCCATCGCCATGATAGCTTGCAATTTTTTCGCCTTGAGGGGTGATGCCATGCAGACCGCCATTGTCGGTGCCTACCCAAATGTTGCCATCGTGAGTCTCAAGCAGAGTTGTGACGCATCGGTCACCAATGAAATTGCTGCTACCCGACTTAACACCCATATATCGAAACTGAGCGGGTGTTGGGGTAGTGAGCATGACACCTTTCTGATAAAGTCCCATCCAGATGTCGTGGTTGCGGCTCACGGCTATGGTGTGCACTTTCTGTACGGCAGGATCAACGAATGGATAGTTGAATAAGAAATCGGTGATGGTGCCACTAGGACAGTGCAGGAATTTCATGCCTTGTCCGTCGGTTCCAATACAGATAAATGGTGTTTCGTTCAAAGTCTGCAGATCACGCACAAAGAAGGGCTGGCATTCGGTGGCAATGGTGTCAAAGACCTGAGTTTGGTCATTGAACCGCAGTAAGCCTGCATTTCCGCAACCTGCATACATCTTTCCATCGGGACCCAGACACAGTGTTGAAAGCATGTAACGCTGATTCGAGGCATCGCGAAGGCAATAGAGGGAGCCTTGTGCTGAGATGCGATATAAATCTTCGTTCTGCTTTAATATCCAGAGAGCGCCTTGTGCATCTTCGGCACAACGGAAGAAACTGCCCAACTTCTGTGAAAAAAGCATGTTCGAAACCTCCATCTCGCCCTTGTCATTGACCGAAATAACATAAGAGGTATGGCCCGAAACTACCAGTTTGCCCGATGAGAGCAGGGTAAGGTCTGTGATATTTTCAGGATAAATCTCTTGGTCGGGTGCAGCAGCAGGGAGCGAGAAGTCGTCGGTGGCAGGTCTGTACATCTGTACACCTTGAATTGTTCCCACAAAGAGACGGTTCTCTTGGTCTACTGCCAAGGTGCGTACAAAATTGCTGACCAGCGAGTGAGGATTGCCCTCTTCGTGGTAGTAGGATATGAATCGAGAGCCGTTGTATTTGCATAGGCCGTCTTCGGTGGCAACCCACACAATACCCTCTTTATCCTCTACAATCTTGTTTATGAGCGAGTTTGGTAGGTCGCTGTCTGATGTGAAGAGCATATTGACCTGCGCCTCGGCCATAACCGAGACGAGCAGGAGCAAGATTGAGAAGAGGATTTTTTTACAGTTCATGCGTGTTATTGTTGCACAATGCCTTCGCGGTGCACGCCATCCACCTTTATTGTTAGAGGTTTGGTGAAGCGAACATGACGCACATGGGTGGTCTCTTGCACTGCAGGCAAGGCATCGAGTACAGAAGTGTGCACACAGCCATCGCCACGGAAGTCGTTAATGGTCATGTAGCATACACCCAAGCTGGTGAGGTTTTGGAAGAAGTGTGTGCCTTGTGACGGATCGACCTGGAAGGAGTCGAGACCCGACAGGAATGCCCAACCATGGGTCGCTTGAACCCCATCGGCCCGGACCAATAAGGACGCAACGGCGCCCCTCTTGAAGCAGCTGTCGGTTGATGCGTTCAATCTCGTCGGCAATGGCAGGATTCCAACTGGCAGTAAAGCCTTCGGTCTTGACATAAACCACATCCTCCACATCTTTAAATATACCATGACCAATGGCCGAATGTGAACGAAGCAAGGTTTCTTCGTCAGGAATGAGCGAGAGGTCTTCATTGATAGACATACGGTTATCAACCATCGGACGGATTTGCAAGAGGTTGAAGTCACCGCAATTCTTGCCGTTCTCATCCTTGTAAAGGTTTACGGCAAACTCAATCTCTACCGGACGGCGCATCTCTTCCTGACCATATTGAAGCACTTTTTGCAAGAGCTCAGGCATAGGAAACATGCCGTTTTGCAGTACACCCGCCATTGAGATGATCTTTCTGTTTCGGCCCTCGTAATAACCGTCGTAGATACATTGGTCGTTGGGGTCGTAGGTCGAACAAACCCAAGGCAAAGTTCCATCTTCCTCGGCGTGGCGCACAGGATATTTTCGCAGATTGAAGCCGTCATCGGTCATGAACGAGTGGCTGTAGTCGTAGTCAAGGTCGAGTGCCAGGAAGGCTGTCTGGGTGTCGCGCAAGGCAATCTCCATCTCGCTCATCTGCAGCACTTGGTTAGGGTGTGCAGGAGAAACTCTGAGGCTTACACCGCCGTCAACAATATATTTGCCGAGACCAAAAGCAAGTGAAACAGTTCCCTCATCGGCTTGTTCGTCTCCAATGGGGTAATAGTTCACGCTTCGGGCCACGCCCGAGATGACTGGATAGAATCTTGAACCGTGCTGTTGACCTACCACCTCTTGCAATATGACAGCCATTTTCTCTTGGTCAATGACATTCGATGTTGCAGTCATATAATCCTTCGAACTGCGATAGAATACGCTTGCATAAACAGCTTTTACGGCATTGGCCAAAAGCTCCATGCGACGATATTTGTCGCTTGTATATGGAATCATATAGGTGCTATAGATGCCGGCAAAAGGTTGGTAGTGACTATCTTCGAGCAAGGAAGAAGAACGCACGGCCAAAGGACCCTTCACTACCTCCATAAACGCCTCAAGGTCACCCAAAAGGCGCATTGGCAGACGGCTGCGCAGGAAGGCTTGCAAAATCTCTTCATCGGGCAAGTCGCTTAGTGCGATATGGTAAAGGCCGTTTGAGTCCATAAACTCGTCGAAGACATCGGTACACAACACCACAGTCTTTGGAATGCAGGTGTTGACTCTGGTGTTCGAAATCTGGCCATTGTTGGTTGGCAGGTAGCCCTGAAGGCTTTCGTGACGGGTCAGCATTCGGTCAAGGAATGCCAGGCCACGACCTTTTCCACCCAGAGAGCCATCACCGATGCGTGCAAAGTTCGAGTATTTGTCGAATCGTTCGCGCTGGAAGACTGCTACCACACCTTGGTTTTTCATTTTACGGTAGCTCACAATAGCGTCGAAGATGAGATGACGATGGGCGTCAATATCCTGCAGCATGTTGTAGGTGATATGCTTCAGGAACTCTGATATTGGGAACAGGGCACGCGATTCGAGCCAACGCGATACATTATTATGCTTTACGTGATAAAGCAGGGACGAGGTAGGAATCGTAAAGATATTATCTTGCAATTCCTTCAGATTATGTATGCGTACTACCTCCTCCATGGTGTCTGGATTACGGAATACAAAGTCTCCGAAACCAAAATATTTGAGCACCATATCGCGTAGGTCAACATCCATCTTTTTCGAGTTTTTGTCGATAAAGATGTATCCGCTATCCCAGGCACGTT
>JAUNCV010000114.1 GCA_030526445.1 Bacteroidales bacterium
TACACTTTCACCTTACACTTTTGGTGCAATAGGATAGGAAATGGTGGCGGATTACTTATTTCATTGCTTAAATAACGTAGCGCAAATTGCACAATTTCTATAATTTTACTTGAATAATGCTATTGATTTGTGTTGTTCTGTATCATATAGTAAGCAAAAACGGCATAACGCAACGCAAAAAGACATGAAAAATGTGATATGTGTATCAAAAGTTTTGTAATAATGGGGAAATGCTATATCTTTGCAGCGTCAAATTTGAAGATAAACGTTTATTAAGGTATTTTGTTAAGGTAACGATTTTTTATAAATAAGGTGGCACTAATTAGAGATAGTGACCATTGCTTTTGAAAGTCAGAATTAATTGCTTTTCAGAATTTGGTTTCGTACAGGACTGGCTCTTGTATGCGGGTGTTTGCATCTGTTTGCATAACATCTCGTGTTTATAAATATTAAGAATGTTGTTTGTAAAATTGAAATCAAATGAAAAAAGGCTGTTTTATTTTAAGGTCATCGATTGTAAGTCTTCTTCTCTCTGCTATGCCCATGCTAAAGGCGCAGGAGGAAAGTAAACTCAATGTAGGAGTGCTTGTGCATACTTATGTATCTGTCCAGCAGCAGGGTTATGGTGCGAGCGCAGAGACTTCTACTTCGGACAACTGGGATTTGGGTGCCAGTGTGTATCGTGGTAGAATCATGGCCGATATGCATATTACATCGAAGGATTATATCTTTGTCGAAACCGAATTGACTGCTTCGGTAGGTCTGGGCGAAGACAAAGCCGCATCAAACTTCTTGATATTCAGTATGATCATACATTTGCTCCCTGGTTGACAGTGTCGGCCGGTAAGATGTTGGTGTCTCATAACCGCAATGGTCTGCAGACTGCCAGCACGTTGATGGACAATGATTTTACTTATTTTCAGTATCCATACAATATGTCGAAGAATGATCCGCTCCAGAATGATTGTGGTCGCGATGTAGGTATCAATCTGAGTGGTTCGGCCAATAAGTTTACCTATCGTCTGGGTGCTTTCAGTGGTCGCCGAAAGTTTGAAGGTCGTACCAGTGCTCCGCTTCGCACCATAGGTCGTGTAACATACAACTGGGCCGATGCCGATCTGTACAGTGGTACTAATTTGGGCTCCGGCAAAACCTCGACGATTGGCGCAGGCTTCGATACTCAAGGCAGTTATTGCGCGTATGGTGTTGATTATTACCTGGATTACCCGCTCAGTTCGGGCAGTCAGATTACTTTGAATACGGCTTATTCGCATATTACAGGTGGTTCGGCCGATGCTACATTCAGTTTTGCCAATTTGATTCCAGAGCAGAATGTTTATTTTGCAGAGGCTGGTTTATATTTCCCTGCATCGAAGTTGCAGCCTTGGGTTAAGTATGAGCGTCAGGACCTGTGTGGCTCATCGAAGCCAACCGATGTTGTGGGCGCTGGTCTGAACTGGTTCTTCAATGGCTATCGTACCAATCTTCGTCTGTCATGGCAGGGAATGTCGAAGGAACAGGTCGAACTTGATGGTGGTTCGGGAAAAAAGATGTACAATCAGGTATGGCTCCAGTTGCAGCTCTGTACTTTCTGAAAGTTCGTTTGTAATTCGTTTATAAATAGTTTTATTAAGGTATAAATATTTTGGTGTTATGAAAAAGTTATTTGAGAAGGTTTTAGTGTTGGCAGTAGCCCTTACTTCGGCCATTGCAAGTGTAGGATGTTCAAGCAAAGGTTCGACCAACGCAGGAGCCGCAGGTAGCGTTGCTGTGACCGATAGCACAGTCACCATCGGTATTCTGCATTCGTTGAGTGGTACTATGGCTATCAGCGAGGTTTCGTTGCGCGACGTTTTGCTTATGGGCATCGACGAAATCAATGCAGCTGGTGGTGTGTTGGGCCGCAAGGTGATTCCTCAGATTGTTGACCCTGCATCGAATCCCGACCTCTTTGCCGAGAAGGCTAAGGAGTTGCTTGGCAAGAAAGTGCCTGTAGTGTTTGGCTGCTGGACTTCGGTATCGCGCAAGTCTGTGCTCCCTGTCTTCGAAGAATATAAGGGTTTGCTCTTCTATCCTGTGCAGTACGAAGGCCAGGAGTGCTCGCCAAACATCATCTATACCGGAGCTACACCTAATCAGCAGCTCATTCCTGCTGCTCAGTACCTGATGAGCGAAGAAGGCGGTTCGTACAGCAAGTTCTATCTGCTGGGTACCGATTATGTTTTCCCTCGTACGGCTAATACTATTCTCAAGACCTACCTGATTGCCAATGGTATTCCTGCCGAAAATATTGTTGAGGAATACACCCCATTCCACCATCAGGATTATCAGACCATTGTTTCGAAGATTAAGACCTTTGCAGCCAGCGGTGATGCTGCTGTGCTCTGTACCATCAATGGCGACAGCAACGTGCCTTTCTATAAGGAGTTTGCCAATCAGGGTTTGACTGCCGAAGATTGCCCAATTATGGCTTTCTCTGTGGCTGAGGATGAGCTCCGTGCTATGGATACTGAATTCCTGGCAGGTCACTATGCAGCATGGAACTACTTTGAGTCATTGCCTGGTGCAAACAATGAGGCTTTTGTCAAGAACTTCGTTTCCTACTGTGTTGGTCACAATCTGCCTGGTGGCGATAAGCGTGTCACCGATGATCCAATCTGTTGGTCATATACCGGTCTTATGCTCTGGAAGAAGGCTGTAGAGAAGGCTGGTACTTTTGAGGTTGAGAAGGTGATCGAGGCATTGTCGGGCCTGGAGTTTGATTCGCCTGCGGGCCTTGTGAAGATGCACGAAAGCAATCACCATTTGGCCAAGCCCGCCATCATTGGTAAGATTCTCCGCGATGGTCAGTTTGAGATTGTAAATTCAACAGAAAGTCTTGTTGTGCCAGAACCATTTGGTGACTACTCGAAGAAAGATTGATTTCTGTAATTTGTTTTTACCTATATTATATACAATATGAGAGCGGTTCTTACCTCTTTAGTATTTCTGATGCTGTGCCTGCTGGATATAGTTCCAGCAGCTGCACAGACATCGGGTGCCGATACTACGCAGGTTGCAGCTGTGCCTCTGACGCGTGCACAGAAGAGAGAACTGGCCTTGATGAACAACTTGCATAGCCAGCAGGCAGATGTGCGTATCTCTGCTTATCGTACACTTTCGGCCAGACGTGATAGCGCTACCCTTGCTTTGCTCTCTGAGGCCTTGGTGAGTGAGCAGGATGCTGCTGCTAAGGAGGTTGCAGATATGGCACTTCAAAAGGTGCTCCTTTTTGTGGGAACATCAGGTCAGCAGTATGATGCCATCCAGAAGCTGGGTGAGTTGCCAATAGGCGAGGGCTTGCCTCTGCTGCAAGAATATGTGGGTGTACCTGCGCTCGACCCAGGATGTGAAGTAGCTGCAAGAAATGCGATTAAGGCATTGGAACACAAGCAGAAGAATATAGATGGAATACAGAATATATTCAGTGGTCTGAGTTTGGGATCGATACTTATACTTGTTGCTCTTGGCTTGAGTATCATCTATGGTTTGGCCCATATCATCAATATGGCTCACGGCGAGTTTATGATGATTGGTGCCTACACCACTTACTGCATGCAGCTACTGTTTCAGGAATTCCTGCCGGCATCGTGGTTCGATGCAGCTTGGTTTCTGAGTCTGCCTATTTCATTTGCGGTTTCTGCTCTTTTCGGCTTGGCAATAGAACGATTGGTGATACGCCATCTGTATAGCCGACCATTGGAGAGTTTGCTTGCAACCTGGGGAATCAGCTTGATACTGATACAGCTGGCACGTACCATTTTTGGCGATCTTACCACGGTCAAGTCTCCGCTATGCCTTTCGGGCGGTATCACCTTCGACAATGGTATTGTGCTTCCATACAATCGTCTCTTTATCATGGCTCTCACAGCCATCGTCTTTTTGGGCGTTATGCTGGTGTTCCAGAAGACACGATTGGGCATGAAGATACGCGCTGTGACCCAGAACCGCAATATGGCTGCATGTGTAGGAATTTCGACCAAACGCATCGATATGCTGACATTTGCCATTGGCTCCGGTTTGGCAGGATTGGCTGGTTGTGCCATCACGCTGATTGGTAATGTGGTGCCCGATATGGGACAGACATACATTGTAGATTCCTTTATTGTAGTTGTGACCGGCGGTGTGGGCAAACTGTTTGGCTGTGTGGTGTCAGGCCTTGGCATCGGTATTCTCTCAAAGATTTTTGAGTCAATGTTTGAAGCTGTGTATGGCAAGGTGCTCATCCTTCTATTTGTAATCATCTTCTTGCAGAAGCGTCCACAGGGCCTCTTCCGAGATAAGGGTCGTGTGGCTGAAGACTAAATTCGTGAAATAGTATGAAAAAGGATACAATTACTTACGGCATTTTTTTGCTTATCTTTTTGGTACTGATGCCATTGGGTAATATGTGCGGTCTGATTGAGACCAATACATTATCGCTGTGGGGACGCTATCTCTGTTTTGCCATTGCTGCGCTGGGCGTTGATCTCATCTGGGGCTATACGGGCATCATGACCATGTGCCACGCCTTCTTCTTCTGCATGGGTGCCTACGGTTTGGGTATGTATCTGACCATCACCAATCTGCCTGCAGGACAGATGGTTCCCGACTTTATGTCGTGGAATGCTGTGACAAGCCTGCCCCTTTTCTGGCGTCCGTTTTCGACCTTGGCAGGTGCCATCATCACTTCGGCCCTTGTGACAGTGCTGCTGGGCATGGTGAGCTACTTCATCTTCCGCCGCCGAATCAAGGGTGTGTTCTTTGCCATCATCACCCAGGCCATGGCATTGGCCCTGTTCCTGCTCTTTTCGCGCAACGAAACCATGTTGGGCGGCACCAACGGTTTGACCAACTTCCGCTATCTGTGCGGTCTTGATCTCTATGACCCACAGGTCAAGGTGGGCATTTATATTGCCACCGTTGTGGTTCTGGCCCTGATGTTTGCGCTGAGTTCGGCCATTGTCCGCTCAAAGTTCGGACGTGTGCTGGTGGGTATCCGCGACAGCGAATCGCGACTGAGATTTACCGGATACAACGTGTCGCACTATCAGACCGCTGTATTCGTGATAGGTGCTCTGATTGCCATGGTTGGCGGCATGCTGTATCTGCCACAGACAGGCATTGTTACCCCAAACCGCATGGATGTTACCGCTTCGGTAGAGATGCTTATCTGGGTAGCGCTGGGTGGCCGCGGCAATCTGAAGGGAGCTGTAGTTGGAGCATTGGTTGTCAATCTGCTGTACAATCTGTTTACTTCGCTCATTCCTGAGGCTTGGCCTTATATGCTTGGTTTGATGTATGTGGTAACGGTGCTCTATCTGAAGCGCGGACTTTTGGGTTTGTTCTCCGATATGTTGTCAAGAATTAAAAAGAAAAAAGTATGCTGCAAGTAAAAAACTTACTCGTATCGTTTGGCGAACTTATTGCTCTTTTTGTACAGCGCTTTGAGGTAGCAGACAAGGAACTGCGCGTGGTAATCGGACCCAACGGAGCAGGCAAATCCACTTTGATGGATGTACTCTGTGGCAAGACGCAGCCCAACAGCGGTTCGGCTCTGTTCAATGGGGTGGAACTCATTGGCAAGTCGGAGCTCGAAATTGCAGAACTGGGTGTGGGCCGAAAGTTTCAGAAGCCCTCGATTTTTGATGGTCTGACGGTTTATGACAATCTGCTTCTCGGTTTGCGCTGCAAGAAAGATGTGTTTCACTCGATGTTCTTCCGTCTCTCTCCGATGCAACGCGATAAGCTGATGTTCACTGCCGAACGCGTAGGCTTGAAAGATCACCTGAATGTCAAGGCGGGAGCTTTGTCGCACGGTCAGAAGCAGTGGCTTGAGATAGCCATCGTCTTGCTGCAGGATCCGAAACTCCTGCTCATTGATGAGCCCGCTGCGGGCATGTCGGACAGCGAAACCAAGAAAACGGGCGATTTGCTCATAGAGCTTGGCAAGGAGCATTCGGTCATTGTCATTGAGCATGATATGCACTTCGTAGAGCAAATTGCCCAGGAGAAGGTTTCGGTGCTGGTGCGAGGCTCTATTCTTACCGAAGGCACTTTCCAACAGGTGAAGAATGACCCTGATGTGATTGGCTGCTATCTTGGCTCGCCCGATTCAGCACAGATGCGTAATATGCGTGTATAACTTTGTACATATAGAGATATGGAAACGATATTGGAAACTCAGCAGCTGCAGTCGGGCTACGGCCAGAGCCAGATCCTTTGGGGTGTGGATATGCAGGTGCAGCGAGGTAAGGTAACCACTATAATGGGACGCAACGGTGTGGGCAAGACTACGCTGATGCGAACTATCACAGGCTTGATTAAGACCACTTCGGGACAAATCCTCTTCGATGGCCAACCCATACAGAACATGCAGACCTATCGCAGAGCAAAGGCGGGAATCGGCTATGTGCCACAGGGGCGAGAAATCATTCCCAAGCTGACTGTTTGGGAGAACATTTCGATAGGAACGGAGGCAAGGGCTGACAATGAGAGAACCTTCGACGAAGAGGAAATCTATTCGCTTTTCCCCGTTCTGAAGACCTTCGCCAACCGATTGGGCGGAAACCTTTCGGGTGGCCAGCAGCAACAACTTGCCATTGCCCGTGCTCTGGTAGGCAATCCGAAGTTGCTGATTCTGGATG
>JAUNCV010000115.1 GCA_030526445.1 Bacteroidales bacterium
CACATACCAACGATAAGAATAGTTCTTGCCATTGGTTTGTGCTTTGGCTTCATAGCAGAACTTGCCTTTGTTCACCACAGGTACAATCTCTACAACGACAGGTTTGAACGAATACTGGTTTTCGGCTATCTGGAAACGTTTGTATCCGTTACTCTCTGCATCTTTCTTGCCTTGCACCTCGCTGGTTTCGGTTTTACCATTGATGCCTGAAGCATTGATTTTGCCCGATCCGAAGCATTCTTTGAGTGATGCTCCATTATCTATTGCGCCCGCAATTGGGTGCGCGCGGAAAGTAGCGTCACTAGGCATATTGATGTTTACGTTGCCCAGATTAACTTCAAATCCTCGCACAATACAGTTCTCCAGAGTACTGTTTTTGCCCATTTTACCTACTACACCACCAATGCTAGCATTGTAGTTAGCCTTGTCGCCGGGTAGAGCATAGCCACGCTCAAAACGAATACCATCAACCTCAAGGTTCTTGATGATTGATGTAAAGTTTTCGTCGCCACCCATGAGAGGGAAGAGACCTACATAGTATTCACCTACTTGATCGTCAATTCGGGCTACTACGTTCGAAATTTTGTGACCTTGGCCGTCGAACGATGCTACGAAGGCGCGACGTCCTGCAGTTGTGGTGCTAAAAGTCCAAGGCATTCCAGCCATATCGATATCACACTCCAACACAAAATAGCGATGGTTGAAGATACCGATGTTTTTATCGAAATGCTGCACGAGATAAGCAAATTCCTCTGCAGTTTCAATTCGGAATGGGTCGTCTTTCAATCCTGCACCATGCAGACCCTTTGAAACGGTGCCATCCCAGACATGAACTTGCGCCCATGCCTGAGATGTATAGAGAGATACACTAAGCCACTGAACTATAGTCAGAAGCATCGTGAAAATGATAGCCGATTTTTTCATAAGTTGGTATTGTTTTGATTATTGCCCCATACCAGAGGCATATTTGGGGTTTATCGACGCTCGATGGTCTGATCGCGGTCTGGACCCACAGAGCAAATGGTGATAGGAGTCTCGAGCTCCTTCTCCAGGAATGCAATGTAGTCTTTGAATGCCTGTGGGAAGTCTGCTTCGCTCTTGCACTGGGTGAGGTCGCAGTTCCAGCCTGGCAACTCAACATAAACAGGTTCAATGCCCTCTTCAATTGAGAATGGGAAGTCGCGAGTCTCCTCACCATTAATCTTATAGGCTACGCAAGCCTTGATAGTTGGGAAGGTGTCGAGCACGTCGCTCTTCATCATGATGAGCTGAGTCACGCCGTTGAGCATAATAGTGTAGCGAAGTGCTACGAGATCAATCCAGCCGCAGCGGCGCTCACGGCCTGTTACTGCGCCATATTCGTGGCCGATGTCGCGAATCTTCTTACCGGTCTCGTCAAAGAGCTCGGTTGGGAATGGGCCTGCGCCTACGCGTGTACAATATGCTTTAAAGATGCCAAATACATCGCCAATCTTATTTGGGGCAATACCCAAACCGGTGCAAGCACCAGCACATACGGTGTTGCTTGAAGTTACGAATGGATATGAACCGAAGTCCACGTCGAGCAAGGTGCCCTGTGCACCTTCGCAAAGCACGCTCTTACCCTCCTTGAGGTGCTTGTTGATAACGTGCTCTGAATCGATAAACTGGAACTTCTTGAGATATTCAACACCCTGAAGCCACTCTTTTTCGAGTTCGTCGAGACCGTCGAATGAAACGGCTTCGCCACCCTTTTGAATAGCCAGGTCATTGAGGCTGTTGATCATCTCAATGTGGCGCTGCTTGGCTGCTGCGTACTTCTGCTCGAAATTGTCGAGAATATCGCCCACGCGGAGGCCATTGCGGCTCACTTTGTCAGTATAAGTTGGGCCGATGCCCTTGCCTGTGGTGCCAATCTTGGCTTTGCCCTTGGCAGCTTCGTTAGCCTTGTCGAGCAAACGGTGGGTAGGAAGAATCATGTGAGCCTTCTTCGAAATGAAGAGACGCTGAGTCAAATCGTGGCCGCTCTGTGCAAGTTCCATGGCTTCTTTCATGAAGAGAAGAGGATCGAGCACAACACCATTGCCGATAATGTTGACCTTACCACCTTGGAAAATACCCGATGGAATGCTGCGAAGCACATACTTCTCGCCATTGAACTCGAGGGTGTGACCTGCATTAGGACCGCCCTGGAAGCGTGATACAATGTCATAGCGTGGAGTCAATACATCCACTACTTTGCCTTTGCCCTCGTCACCCCATTGGAGTCCGAGAAGAACATCAACTTTAGCCATATTCAAATTTTATTTTAGTTATTTTATTTTTTATGTTGTTTCTTAATTTTCTTACTTTGTTGCTTGGCTGCCTTTTCTTGCATTTTTTTCTTGTTTTGATGGCACTTTTGGCAAACGCCTTCAATGATCATAGTGTGCTCCGATGGGTAGAAACGGCTCGGAAGCAGACTATTCATTTCCTCTGCAAACTGCATGGGTGGCAGACTCCATACAACTTTGCATGTTGGGCAGATTGCAAATGGATGCGCAGGGTTGTCAAGTGCCCTTTCGTAATACGTGGTGCTGTCACTCGGGAAAATCACTTTTCTGATTAAACCCAATTCAAGGAGCAACAACAATGTATTATAGACCGAGGCTAGACTCACGCTGCAATGGTGATTGCACACAAGTTGATGCAGTGTTGGAGGAGCTATTAGCCTGTCCACGCGATATATGATATTTAGTATCACCTCTCGCTCGGTAGTCCATTTTTTGTTTTGCTCTTCTACATACTTGTGAAGTTTGTGCAGTGCTTTGTCATAAGATGCTGCGGGTTGTTCAGCAAGTAGTGCATCGTCGGTCAAGATGTATCGCTTAATGCGTTTAGTAGGACGTTCTTCCTTGTTCATGTTGTCAGAAAGGATCTGCCATCTCTACCACTCGCAGTGCGGCAGAGCGTAGCCAAAGAGGAGCGTCGTTGTTTACTATTTCTTTTGCCCTTTCCAACAGACCGGGTTCCACAGTGTCCCAACGGCTTGCCGTCATTAGTGCCACATATTGTCGCATATCACTTTGTCCCTTTTGTATCCATTGGTGGCACAGTTGTGGAGCAAAGGAGAGTTTGCTCAGTAGATGCATAGCCAATTGGTCTGCTACTTCAATATGTGGTATGGTATCCACCCAACGCGCTGCATCCTCAGGTGTCATTTCATCAGTAGGGAAGAGGCGTGGTGCTAGCAGTTTAGACTCTCGAACATCCTCTTGCCACAGATATTCGGCCAACTCTTTGCTGGGTTCGAAGCAGGCAGCTATTTCGCGCATTCTGTAACTCTGCACACCCCAATTCAGACGATAGGTCACACCTTGGGCCTTGAGGTTGTCTGCCACTTCTCCGCTTTTCAGTTGGCGAAACTTGGCATGAACGCGTGAAATAGTTACCTTATCTACCATTGTCGATTTTATTTTACTGAATAATTCTTGCTATAGCGAAGCATCTGTTCGGCATACGACTCGCTGCCATAAATCACCCTTACATCGGTTACCTCGCCAGTGTCGTTCTTCACTAATTCGTAGCGTGGGTTTACGAAACCTTTGTATGGTGCGAGGTTGAGTTTCTGGTAGCGCTCCAATACCTCTGCGTGAAGTGTTGGGTCTACTTTAACCGCATATTTTTCAACCAAAGCACGTCCTGCCTCATAATCACCTTCGCTCTTGATACGCTGCAGTTCGCCTAAGAGTTCACCAAAGTAGGTATGCAATTTCTCATAGTCGTTTACAACTACATAGGTTTTACCTTCACGCTGTTCGAAACAGAGTGCTGGCTTGCTCCCGTTGGCATCTTGCTGAGCACGATCTAATGTCCAGTAGGCAATGAGAGCACGATTGCGCATGTGTGCTTCTTCGATGTTGTCGCCTGGCAGGATACGCACCAACTGGGTCATCAAGCCGTTCATCATCTGCTGATAGTAGGCAGATTTGTAGGCCTCCATGTCAGGCATAACACCCAGTTCAACTAATTTGGGGTCGGCCATGTAATAGAGAGCAAAAATGTCAGCGCGAGCCTCTTCAAGGGTGCTGCCATGGGTCTTTAATGCATCCGGATCAACGCCAGGAAGAAGTTGTCCACTGCCGTGTCCTAAACATTCATGCAAGTCGGTGTGAACATTGCCGGTGTAGTGACCATATTTTTTAGAGAGTTCTCGTTCTGCATCGCTCCACATAAACTCTTCGTTAAACCCGCTGCCTGAAGCGGCTGCGTCATAGGCTGCGGTGATATTGTCAATGCTGACACTCTTAGAGCCATGCTGTGCGCGAATCCAGTTCGAGTTAGGAAGATTGATGCCGATAGGAGTTGCAGGATAACTGTCGCCTGCTAACATGGCAACTGTGATAACTTTAGCAGTTACACCTTTCACCTCTTTCTTGCGGAAGCGGTCATCGATAGGAGAGTGATCTTCGAACCACTGTGCATTTCTTGAAACCACTTCAGTGCGTGCTGTGTTGGCCGAATCTTTGAAGTTGACCAAGCTTTCCCATGATCCACGCATGCCCAATGGGTCGTTGTAGCTCTCAATGAAGCCGTTCACAAAGTCCACCTTGCTGTCCAGATCGTTAACCCAAGCAATCGAGTAATCGTCGAAATCCTTGAGGTCGCCGCTGGTATAGTATTTGATCAGTTTCTCGATTACGCTTTTCTGGGTCTCATTTTCGGCAAAAGCAAGAGCCTTGTTCAGGTTCTCCACAATTTTCTCGATGGTTTTGCTATACATGCCGCCCACCTTCCAGACTTTCTCTACCAGTTTGCCGTCCTCTTTCACGAGTTTTGAGTTGAGACCATACATCACTGGGGTAGCATCCTTGGGGTCTTTCAGTTTGTTATAGAATGCCTCTACCTCGGCCTGAGTTACACCTTCATAGAAGTTGACTGCGGAAGTTGCTACGGCGTCTTCGCCATCTGCTTGATTGACCTTAATGGACAAGAAGTCTGGGTCGAACATGGCGCGCTCGGCTTCTGGATAAGCCAAACCGATTGTGGCAATGTCTTTCTGGGCTTCCTCACTGAGGGAGCTGATGGCTTCCTCCATCCAGTTTTGGCTGAACCCTGGTTTGAATTTTGCGTTGCTATAGTGGTGGTGGATGCCATTAGCAAACCAAATCTGCTTCATATATTGCTCAAAAGCCTTCCAGTCGTCGGTAGTTTTGTCACCGTTATATTGGGTGTAGAGTGTTTCGCAGATTTCGCGAATGGCTAAGTTGTTCTTGCCGTTCTGATCCCAAAGGATGTCACGGCCCCACTGAGCTGCCTCAGTCAAATGGAAGATGAGCTGTTTCTGTTGCAGAGAGAGTTGTTCGAAGCCCGGTACTTCATATCGAAGTACTTCGATGTCTGCAAAGCGATCCAAGCTCCAAGGTTGTTCATTCTGAGAAGGCTCCTTTGGAGTGTTACAGGCGGTTGCTAACATTGCTGCTGATGCCATGATTATATGATTCAGTTTCATAGTTGTTTCAGTTATATTACAAGCGCGAAGATAATGACTTTTTTGCAAATCGGCAATTTTACTTCCGAAAAACTTGCAAAATTCACTATCTTCGCGCGGTTATTTATCTTTTTTTGCCTTTTTTGGCCATCTTTTTGAAGTAGTTCTCCTCACTTTGTGAGGGCGCTTCTGCCTTTCGACGCTTCTTTTTTTCAGGGTTGGGTTGAGCTGCGTCGGCAAATTGAACCACTACTTGTCGACCTTTCCAGTCGGCACCAGTCATATCTTTGCATACAAATTTGGCATCACGTTCGGGTACTTCAAAGTATGAGAAGTTGGTCAACAAGTCTATTCTACCCATCTCGATACGATGGTGTACCAAACTGTTCATGAATGAAATGAGCTGTTTGGGGAAGAGGCCATCACGCTTGCCTAGGTTGATAAAGAGGCGGGTGAAGCCTGGCTCGGCTTGAGTTTCGGCACCCTTGTAAACGCGTCCATAAGAGGCATTTCTAGCTCCTTCGCCAGTGTGGATGCGCTCCTTGCGTTCGCGCTTGCTGCGTTCCTCCGGGATGTCTAAGTTCTCGGAGTTTTTGTAGAACTCAAGCATGCGGTTGAACTCCAGCGACATCACGCGCTTCAGTAGGTCTTCGGCGCTCAGCCAACCTAACTTCTTGGCCACTGGTTCGAGGTACTGCTCAATCTCCTCGTCGCGTACTTCCACCTTCTCTAGGCGGTCGGCCATGCCAAAGAGCTGCTTCTCGATAATCTTCTCAGTAGTAGGGATATAGCCCTTCTCGAATTGCTTCTTGATGATGCGCTCGATGTCGTTTAGTTTGCGGCGTTCCTTAGTGTGTACAATGGCGATTGAAGTGCCCTTCTTGCCGGCACGTCCGGTACGGCCAGAGCGGTGGGTATAGACCTCCACATCGTCGGGCAAACCGTAGTTGATCACGTGTGTCAGGTCGTCCACATCCAGGCCTCGCGCAGCCACGTCGGTGGCCACGAGGAGCTGCAGGTGGCGCGAACGGAACTTACGCATCACTAAATCACGCTGTTCCTGGCTCAGGTCGCCATGCAGAGCATCTGCATTGTAGCCTTCGTCCATCAGGTTTTTGGCAATCTCCTGAGTGTCGGCCTTGGTGCGGCAGAAGATGATGCCGAAGATGTTTGGAT
>JAUNCV010000116.1 GCA_030526445.1 Bacteroidales bacterium
AAAGCGCACATGAGTGGAGACACTCTATTTGTCGATGTTTCGGTGGGCGATAGCACGTTGACCCTCTCTTCGGTCATTGAATATCCTGCGACTGGAGAACCTCCTTATCCTTTGCTTATAGGCGCTAGTATGATTGCCTTGCCCAAAGATATACTTGATGCACGTCCTTTGGCTCGAATGAATTTTCACGAACGACAAGTGAATGGTTATAGCCAGTTCCGAGGCGACCTTGATAAGAGTCATTATGGATTTGTACATCTTTATCCAGAACTTATTGACAATGGAGCCTACAGCGAATGGGCTTGGGGTTTTAGCAGATTGCTTGATGGTCTGCAGCAATTAGGACCAGAAGAAACTTTGATTGATATGAATCATGTAGGTGTAACTGGATGTTCATATGCAGGCAAGATGGCCCTCTTTTGTGGTGCTTTCGACGAACGAGTGGCTTTGACTATTGCGCAGGAACCGGGAGGCGGAGGAGCTGCCGCATGGCGAGTCTCACACAATCTTAAGGAGGTTGAAGATATTGACCGCACTGATTATCATTGGTTCAAGGAGAGTCTGCGAGACATGTTTCACGGTGATAGCGTGTATCGTTTGCCTCATGATCGTCACGAACTTGTTGCTATGTGTTGTCCTCGCGCTTTCCTTATGTTGGGTAATCCTGATTACCGATGGCTGGCCGACTCTTCGGCTTATGTTTCGATGAATGCCGCCATTAGGGTTTGGGAGCGGTTTGACATTGAAGATCGCGTAGGGTATTCCATTGTTCCAGGTCATATGCATTGTCAGGTGCATCCTGATCAGTATTCAGAACTGGAATCTTTTATTGACCGTTTCTTGCTGGGCAAAGACTCTGTAAGCACTGCAGATGTAGCGATAGCTCCTGGTATGAAAAATGTTATCTCTCTTGACAACTGGATAAACTTTTGAACTAAAAACATAACACATGAAACACTTATCTTCTCTTGTGCTCATGGTAGCTCTCTCAGGCACGGCCTTGGCACAAAACCCTTTTATTAAGGGACAGTACACAGCCGATCCTACGGCACGAGTTTTTAATGGTCGTGTTTATGTCTATCCATCGCACGACATTCTTGCTCCACAAGGAGTACGCCAAGATTGGTTCTGTATGGCCGATTATCATGTCTTTTCTTCTGACAATTTGGTAGATTGGACAGACCATGGCGTTATCCTTGATCAGAAAGAGGTACCTTGGGGCAATTCTGAGGCCTATTCTATGTGGGCCCCCGATTGTATTCAAGGTAAAGATGGTCGTTATTACTTCTACTTCCCCGATGCACCCAAAGATGGTCGAGGCTTTGGAGTAGGAGTTGCTGTCAGTGATTCTCCTACGGGACCTTTCAAGGCTGAGCCTACCAATATCAAGGGCATTTCTGGTATTGACCCATGTGTATTACAAGCTTCTGATGGTAACAACTACATTTTCTGGGGTGGTGGCGGCCTTCGAGTGGCTAAACTTAAAGACAATTTGCTCGAATTGTCAGAAGATAATCCTACAGAGACTATCAAGTTTGGCGAGCGCGAGATGACTATGATTGGCGTGGCTTGCGATAAAACTTTGCCTGCAGGTTTCAAAGAGGGCCCTTTTGCCTTCGAGCGCAATGGCAAATATTATTTGACCTATCCGTGGGTGCGTGGTAAAGCAGGCGACCCAGGACCTGATGGTAAGCCGCTTGATAATCATACAGAGACTTTGGCTTACGCTATAAGCGACAATCCCATGGGCCCTTATGAGTACAAAGGGTTGATTATGAAGGAATCTCCTACTCAGTGTTGGACTAACCACCATTCTATTGTTGAGTACAAAGGAGAGTGGTATCTTTTTTATCATCATAACGACTACTCGCCCAAGTTCGACAAAAATCGTTCAGTACGCATTGATAAACTCACTTTTAATGCTGATGGAACCATAAATGAGGTTATTCCAACTCTCCGAGGTGTTGGTATTACGCAAGCCGATGGCAAGATTGAACTTGATCGTTATTCTGCAATATCTCCCAAGAATGCCTCTATCAGCTTCCTTGACACTACCTATTACTTTGCGGGTTGGTACACTGAATTGGCTAAGGGGGGATGGGTGAAGTATGACCGTGTTTCGCTTAGCAAAGCCGCTACAACTGTAAGCCTTCGTGTCAATGCAACAAAACCGACTTCGTTAAAGCTTAACATGATTGGTTCTACCAAAACTTCTTTGGCATTGAACATTCCTGCCACACAGGGATTCGAGATTATTACACTACCTGTTAATAGCATTGCTGAGGGCCAATATGACATTCAGCTTCTGAACAATGGTGCTACGGTGCAGGTGGATTGGCTTTCGGTTGGAGAACCATCAGAAAGCCTTGCTCGAGAAATTCGTTATGCTGAATTACAGAAACAGGCTCCTACAACAGAATTTGTGATGGAGATTCGCGTAAAATGCGATGGTGCCTTTGGCGTGGGACCAACCAGCAAAGGCAACCGCTATGTGATTCCTATTGTGGGAGGTGAGTTCGATGGCCCTGGCATACAGGGAACAGTGCTTCCTGGCGGTGCCGACTACCAGTTGCAAGATAATCCTCATGGTCGCACAGAACTCGAGGCAATCTATTGCTTGCGCACTAATGATGGAGTAAATATTCACATTCGTAATCTTGGACTTATTTGCACAGGAAAGCCTGAAGATCACGGCTTCTACTTCCGTTGTGCACCTAAATTTGAAGCACCACAAAATAGTAAGTACGATTATCTGAACCGAGGAGTTTTTGTCTGCACTCCAAGTTTTGGAGCTGATGGAACCATTGTGTTGCGTATGTGGAAGGTTAATTAAATTTCTATTGATATGAGAAAATATATATATGTATTGGCAGGCACATGTCTGACGTTGTCTGCTACAGCTCAGGAGTTACTCCCCTATCAGAACCCAGATCTTTCGCCCAAAGAAAGAGCCAAGGACCTATGTGAACGCCTCACACTTGAGGAAAAGGCTACCTTGATGCTTGATATTTCTGATGCTATTCCCAGATTGGGCATCAAGACTTTTAATTGGTGGAGCGAAGCGCTTCATGGAGTGGCTAATCAAGGTAATGTGACCGTTTACCCAGAGCCTATTGGTATGGCGGCTTCGTTCAACGACGATTTGGTGTTCGAGGTTTTTGATCAGACTTCTGATGAGGCGCGTGCTGCCTATAACATCTGGATTGGCTCAGGTAAAGAGGACACTCGCTTCCATTCACTCTCGTTCTGGACACCTAATGTAAACATTTTCCGTGATCCTCGTTGGGGTCGTGGACAAGAGACCTATGGAGAAGATCCTTATCTTACTTCTCGTATGGGAGTGCAGGTCGTTAAAGGCTTACAGGGCCCTTCCGATACCAAATATCGAAAACTCTATGCTTGTGCCAAACATTACGCTATTCATAGTGGACCAGAGTGGGGCCGACATGTAGATAATATTAATAATGTGTCTCCTCGCGACTTATGGGAAACTTATATGCCTGCTTTCAAGGCCTGTGTTCAGAAGGGCGATGTGCGAGAGGTGATGTGTGCCTACCAACGTTGGGATGATGAACCATGCTGCGGTTCAACCCGCTTATTGCAGAAGATATTGCGTGAAGATTGGGGTTTTAAGTACATGGTTGTTTCCGATTGCTCGGCCGTTTCCGACTTCTGGCAAACCCATAAGATCTCGTCTACCCCAAGTCATGCAGCTGCTAAGGCCGTGTTGGCAGGTACCGATGTTGAATGCGGGTATAACTATGCCTACAAGAGCCTTCCCAAGGCCGTGTACGATGGTCTCATTGACGAAAAAGACATAGATATCCACATTTGTCGTTTGTTGGAAGGCCGCTTTGAATTAGGAGAGATGGATGATCCAAGTCTTGTGAACTGGAGTCAGCTGGGTGAAGAGATTCTCAATAATAAGAAGCATCAGCAAACGGCTCTTGAGATGGCACGTCAGACCCTCGTTCTCTTGCAAAACAAAAATAACTTATTGCCGCTGAAGAAGGGCAAGGTAGCAGTTATAGGTCCAAATGCCGATGATGAGGTTCTGATGTGGGGCAACTACAATGGTACCCCTAATCAAACCGAAACTCTTTTAGAAGGGGTGCAGAAAATGGCAGGCAAGCGTAATGTCGTTACCTTCAAAGGCTGCGATTTAGTGAGCGATCAGGTCCTTGAATCATTCTATGATCAGTGTGCCATTGATGGCAAGCGTGGTTTCCGAGGAACCTTCTGGAAGAATGATATTTGGACATTGGGTGATAATTACACCACTTTCAATCCAGAAACTCGTCAGGGCAAGAATCTCCCGAATCCAGATGCTATTCGTCAGCACGATCGTCCCATCAGTGTCACCACTTATGGCAATTATGCTTTCGCGCCAGGCATTCCTTTGACCAAATTCTCAGGTCTGTATGAGACGGTTTTCGCCCCAAAACAGACTTGTGAGGTGCTGCTCGATGTGGAGGGTTGCTCTTACTTCGAGGTGTTTGTGAATGGTCAATCTACCGCTTGTGAGAAGACTTGGAGAACTACTGACACTCGTACCCTTTTCCACGCAGAAGCGGGTAAGGAATATAAAATAGAGATTAGATATTCGCAGATTCTCTCCTACAATGCTAACTTAAAGGTAAACATTGGACGAGAAAATAAAGTTGACTATCAAGCTTTAATCAAGCAACTCAGTGGCATAGAGACGGTTATCTTTGCAGGTGGAATTTCTGCCCGATTGGAGGGTGAGGAGATGCCTGTTAGTTTGCCCGGTTTCAAGGGTGGCGACCGCACAGATATTGAACTTCCACAGGTTCAGCGTGACTTCCTCAAAGCTCTTCATGAGGCGGGTAAGAAGGTCGTGTTCGTTAATTTCTCGGGTTCTGCTATGGCTATGATGCCAGAACTTGAAACTTGCGACGCTATTCTTCAGGCTTGGTATCCAGGTGAACGAGGAGGTGAGGCTATTGCCGATGTTCTTTATGGAAAGTATAATCCTTCGGGAAAACTTCCTGTTACTTTCTATAAAAATCTTGCTCAGTTGCCCGACTTCCATGATTATAGTATGAAGGGACGAACTTATCGCTATATGACAGAAGAACCACTCTTCCCTTTCGGCTTTGGTTTGAGCTACACAACTTTTGCAGTGAATGAAGGCACCCTTTCTTCTGAGGAGTTCTGTGGTCAGCCTGTTTCACTCGAAGTGTCGGTTCAGAATACTGGTCGTATGGCCGGTACAGAAGTGGTTCAGATGTATATTCATCGTATGGATGACAATGAAGGTCCTGCCAAGACTCTTCGAGGATACCAACGTATCAGTCTCAATGCAGGGGAAAAAGGAAAGGTAACAATTCCTATAGACGCAGAGTCACTCGAAACATTCGATCCTTCAACCAATTCAATGCGTCTCATTCCTGGCCGTTACGAGATTCTTTATGGCACCTCTTCTTCGACCAATAACCTTAAATGTGTAGAACTTGAAGTAAAATAAGAACGAGCATAATAATAAATAGCCCCAAGTCAAAGCGACTTGGGGCTATTTAGCATTTTATAAGCCGAAGCTATTATTACTTGCCTTCAGTAATCTTACCTTCTTTCTTTGAGAGGAATGAGAAGGCTGTTGGAACTGCAAGGAAGATAGTAGTCAATGGGTCAACTACAACACCGAGCAACATTGCGAAGATGAAGCTCTGGATTGAAGCACCACCGAAGAAGAAGATTACCAACAACACGAGGAGAGTTGAGATAGAAGTGTTGAGGGTACGTGGCATGGTTGCGTTGAGCGCATCGTTGATCACGTCGTAAATCTTCTTGTTTGGATAGAGATTGTTTACCTCACGGATACGGTCGAATACAACCACGATATCGTTGATTGAGTAACCGATTACGGTAAGGATAGCAGCAATGAATGCCTGATCAATCTCCATTGAGAATGGGCTGATGGTCCAGAAGCTTGAGTAAACACCCAAAATCACGAGCACGTTAGCAGCCAAACCGATTACAGCACCGATAGAGAATGCCCAGTTGCGGAAACGGATGAGGATGTAGAGTGCAATAGCGATAAGAGCGAATACAATAGCGATGATAGCGCCACGGGTGATGTCTTCAGCAATAGAAGGACCTACCTTCTGGGTAGAAGGAATGTAATCCTCGTTGTTGAATGCATCAAAGTCAACAGTTACATAGCCGAGCTCCTTACCTGCGTTGTAGATAGCCTGCTTAACTGCGAGGTTAGCCTCAGCATCATCCTGTGCATTGAGATCATAGTTGGTGGTGATACGAACCTGATAGTCGGTGCTGATGGTGATAACCTTAACCGAAGCATCGGCAAAGGTCTCACTAGCTTCGAGCTTCTGCTGCAAATCCTGGATGTTAACCTTCTGGGTATCCTTGATGTCGTTGAAAGCAACGATATAGTTGCGACCACCAGTAAAGTCAATGCCCTTCTCAAGGCCAATGGTTGACATAAGAACAACACATACCACAGCAATAACAGCATAAACCATGCGGCTGCTCTTGCCTGCCTTCACAAAGTCAAAGTGGGT
>JAUNCV010000117.1:0-4034 GCA_030526445.1 Bacteroidales bacterium
CTCGTTATATGAAGCAAGGTCGTAACTGCTCACCTTCATGCTAAGAGTCTGACTCTCTCCTGGCTGAAGTTCGCGGGTCTTAGCAAACGCCTTGAGCTCATTAGCAGGCTTCTCAAGGCCACCTGCAGGAGCACTCACATAAAGCTGAACGGCCTCTTTGCCTGCAACCTTACCACTATTGGTAATGGTAACAGAAGCCACAAAACCATCTTTTGTTGCCTTTACAACAGGTTTGCTATAGGCAAAAGTAGTATAGCTAAGGCCGTAACCAAATGGGTATGAAACCTCTACGCTCTGAGTATTGAAGTAACGATAACCAACATTGATGCCTTCTTGATGCAAAGTATAGTCAGTGTTCTTCACAGGGCCACGCGACCACCAGTCTCGCTGCTCAGGCATACCCACATTTGGGTAGTTGAGATGGGCAGGGACATCTGAAGCAGCCATTGGGAAGGTCATCGTGAGCTTGCCCGAAGGATTGGCCTTGCCCGTGAGCACATCAGCCACAGAATTACCACCCTCCTGACCAGGCTGCCAAGCCATAAGAATAGCATCGGGAAGTCCCTTCCAAGAGGCGGTTTCAATGACATTGCCCATATTGAGCACTACAACCACCTTCTTACCAGCCTGATGGAAATACTGGCACACATTATTTAAAAGATCGCGCTCAACTTCGGTAAGATTGAAGTCGTTTTCAATCTTGCGATCTGCACCCTCGCCTGCCTGACGGCCAATGGTGATGAGCGCCACATCTGCAGCCTTGGCCTGCTTAGCAATGATAGCCGCAGGAACAGCCAACTCAGGGAATACAGGCTTACCCCAACGGAATGCATTGCCATACTCTGCAAAATCCTTACTCTCTTGGTATTTCTTATAATCGTAGTAAAGGTTCTTAAGATCGTCGGTCACACTTAAGCCCGCATTGGTAAGTCCCTGCATAAGGTCAACCGTATATGCCTTATTGACATCGCCCGAACCTGTACCACCCGCAATAAAGTCGTAAGAAGTGAGACCAAAGACTGCCACAGTCTTTACATCCTTCATTGGGAGTGTGTTTGCAGAATTTTTGAGCAACACCATACCTTCTGTTGCCGACTGACGGGTCACAGCGGCATGTTCCTTCAGTGCAGGTTTGTTACTATACTTGTAGCCCTGGAAACGTGGAGTGCGCACAATGTACTGGAGCATGCGACGTGCATTTCTGTCAAGATCCTCTTCCTTGATAGTTCCCTCCTTAACGCCTTCGATAATGCGGTTAATTTCGGTCTTGTTTCCAGGTTCCATCAGGTCATTTCCAGCAATAACAGCCTTCTTTGTACCCTCTTTTGCACCCCAATCAGTCATGACAATACCTTCAAATCCCCACTCATCGCGCAGGATAGTGGTAAGCAAGCCATGACTCTGCTGAGCGAACTCGCCATTCACCTGATTGTATGAAGACATCACAGTCCAAGGGTTAGACTCTCGTACTGCTATTTCGAAGCCCTTAAGATAAATTTCGCGCAAAGCACGCTGGCTAACAACTTCGTTGACAAACGTACGATTAGTTTCCTAACTATTGACCGCAAAATGCTTGATTGAGGTTCCTACGCCCTGACTCTGAATGCCTCGAACATAAGCGGCTGCAATCTTACCAGTTACCACAGGATCCTCTGAATAGTACTCAAAGTTTCGGCCACAAAGAGGTGAACGATGAATATTCATACCTGGAGCCAACAACACATCGCAGCCATATTCAAGTACCTCGTTGCCGATGCTTTGCCCCACACTTTCAACCAACTCAGTATTCCAGGTGCAAGCTAATGCTGTACCCACTGGAAAACCTGTAGCATAATAGGTATTGCTGTCGCCCTTGCGTGTGGGCTGGATACGCACGCCCGCAGGACCATCGGTCAAAACAGTTGAAGGAATACCCAGACGAGGGATGGCTCGTGTAGCTCCTGCTGCTCCAGGCACCAGATCTGCATGAGCTCCAAGCACACCATTGAGGTCCTCGGTGGCTTGTGCAATGCTGTAGCCTACACAAATAGTAGCCTTTTCTTCAAGGGTCATAGCCTTGAGGATTTCCTCAACATTGTCGGCATTAAGTTTTAATTCCTGGGCCGAAGCAGGATACATACCAGCAAACATTAAAGTTGCTGCTGCAAAATTTCTTAGTTTCATGGAATGGTTTATTATATTTAAAATGAGTGTTAATCTGTAATTTTGAAAAAAGTGAGTCAACGCTCGTCGCCCGAACCATGAATCTGGTTTCGCTCCATACGTGAAGCGAGCTTGTCAAGGTTCATTTGGCAAATTTCTTCAAGCGTATATCCAAGATCATGAGCCAGAGCTGCAGCATACCACATCACGTCTCCCAATTCAAGGGCAATCTGACGTTTCTTTTCTGCGGTAAACTCGTCATTAGCATCACGAATCACCTTCTTTACTTTATCCGCCACCTCACCAGCTTCGCCCGTAAGGCCAAGAGTTGGATAGATTATCTGACGAGACTCTGGATAAATAGCAGTGCGACGAGCACCTTCTTGATATTCGTTAATTGTCATGACAAAGAGTATTTTGTAGTGAAATGTTATTTGCGACGAAGCTGCCAAAGTTGAGACTCAAAATCAATACCTGTATTGGTTGGACCAGGAGTTTTATTTGTTTCAATGAGGCAGTTCTTTACAAAGTTCGAAGCTCGTTTCACCGATTGGGGGAATGGAATGCCATTCACAGCATCGGCACCCAAAACTGACGCAAACACATCGCCTGTGCCCGAACGTGTTTGCTCGACCATAGCCTGACGCTGGAATTCCATCTCTCCATGTTCATTGCAAACAGCATTGCCAATGTAATTTTCGCCCATCTTGATACCAGTAATGACAAGAGTGCGTGCTCCCATATGCTGCAACTGACGAGCCATAACCTCAAGTTCTGCATGTTTCCATCCGCTTTCACGATACGGAGTATCGGTAAGGAAGCATGCCTCGGTTAGATTGGGGGTGATAATGTCTGCATAATGCAAGAGTCGCTTCATTCCCTCACACATCTTTTTATTATAGGTAGGATAGATGTGTCCATTATCGCCCATTACTGGATCGACCAAAACAAGCGTTTTCTCTCCGCGAAAATCCTTGATAAACTGCTCGACAATATCAATCTGTCGGGCCGAGCCCAAAAAACCAGTCATAATACCATCGAACTCAAGCTGCAGTTTTTTCCACTCATCAATATAAGCCTGCATGTGACTGGTAAAGTCTTGTCGATAGAATGACGGGAAACCTGTATGGTTTGAAAAAATGGCCGTAGGAACAGGACAACCCTGAATGCCTAAATGGCTTACAATAGGCTGAATCACACTGATAGAACAGCGGCCATAGCCCGAAATATCGTTGATAATAGCAATTTTCTTACTCATTTTCCACTGATTGAAATATCGAAACCTTCGGCTACAAGAGGTGCTACCAACTCTGTCATTTCAGCCTTCGAGATGGCCGTAAGATTGTGTTCGGGAGTTGGTCGGTCAAGCGAATAAACCATAATCTGACGCGGGCGAATCTGACGCATCAGATTACACCATGCCCCAACCTCTTCGGGAGTAGTATTATCGAAACAATGACCATTGTGCGAGCCCTTGACGAACATAGTCTGAACGATGAGTTCTCCTTGATAGGACATCATGCCTTTGACAACATCGGACACACAATAGTGAGAATCAACAGGCTGATCAATGAGACGAACAGTTTCGTCAAAAGCACCATCAAGCTTAAGTATATTATTATCTACTCGCATCAAAGCTTCGTGAACAGCAGGCACGGTCATTCGTGTTCCATTGCTAAGAACACTCACCTTGACTTGCGGATAATATTGATTACGCAAAGAAAGAGTTTGATCAATGACACGTGCGAACTCCGGATGAAGTGTTGGCTCCCCATTACCCGCAAAAGTGATGACATCGAGCGAATCTCCTGCATCATGCATCTGCTTAAGCTTCGCCTCAAGCTGCTGCAAAACAATATCCGCATCTGGCATTTTGCCACCACGATGGTCTT
>JAUNCV010000117.1:4063-6530 GCA_030526445.1 Bacteroidales bacterium
AACCACACTCGCAATAAACACAGTTAAACGAGCATACTTTCCCATCGGAAGGTAGCAAATTGACACCCAACGACACACCAAGGCGACGGCTGTGAATGGGTCCCATTATGTGAGTTTTGTAAATATCTGGCTCCATATATTAAAATTTTGGGGCAAATATAGCAATTTTTGTCGAAAAAAAGGATATAACTTAGGAAATTTCGAAAATTTTGACTATCTTTGCGCCGCAAAATTAAAAATAACACAAATATGATTAAAAACTTCTTACAGAAAATTGCCAGTGTTTGTTTCTTAGCTCTTGGTATTGTTTGCCTTTCATCATGTATGGATGGCGGTGATTCAGATGTAACCGTAATCTCTCACGCTACAATCGGCACCGATCCAGCATCAGGATACCGTTTCTATCTTGATAGCGGCGAAGAGGCAATCCTTTCTGGCGTAAATGCTCAGCAGATTAAGGATGCTCGTCGTGCAATGGTACAGTTCTCTTTCGACCCAGAGAAGGATCTTCAGAAAGTAGGTGACAAATCATATATCAATGGTAAATTTCTTGCTGCTGTCAAGGTTGATGTTGACAAGATTCTCACCCAGTTGGCTGCCAATGACAAGAATCTCCTTGCACGTGACAGTGTTTATACTATTGAGAGCTTCAAAAGCTGCTGGGCTTCAAATGGCTACCTCTGTGTAGAGTGCGTTTCTGCCTATGCAAACATGAAAGTTCCAACAGCAACTTTCTTCTACAACAATATGGATCTTAAGGCTGACACCTTGCAGATTAATGTGGCAATGAACCGTCACTCTACTGCTTCTGTCAGCGGCCAGGTTAGCACCTTCAACTGCCTCAGCTTGAGTCAGTTCGCCCAGAAGTATGGCTATGGTCGCGACTCTGTGGTTATTTCTATTCGCGATGCTGCAAACGGCAGCAAACTTGCTCCTGCAAACTTCAAGGTTTCTGCCAAGGCATTCCTTGAGCCAGAACTTAAGTACTAATAAGGTTATTACCTTATATTTCTATTCGAACTCCAAATGTAACTGAGCATCAGCTTCGGGCAACAGCTTGAAACTCATGCGATGGTATTTGCAAGGTCCCACCTGAGCTATCGCCTTACGATGGTCTCGGGTGGGATAGCCTTTATTCACCCGCCAGTTGTAAGCCGGGAACTCTGCATCAATCTTCATCATATAGTCGTCTCGATAAGTTTTTGCCAACACCGAAGCTGCTGCAATGGCCATCATTTTGCCATCGCCTTTAACAATGGTTGTATGAGGAATATCCTCAAAGGGCATAAATCGATTTCCATCGACCAAGAGAGCCTCTGGGCGAACCTTCAAGGCTCGCACAGCACGATGCATTGCCTCAATACTGCAACGAAGAATATTATTCTTGTCAATCTCGTTATTATCGCACACTCCCACTGCCCACGCTATGGCCTCGCGCTCTATGACAGGGCGCAACTGGTAGCGCTGTTTCTCAGTGAGTTTCTTCGAATCGTTGAGCAATTCGTTACTAAAATCTGGGGGCAAAATAACCGCTGCAGCAAAAACTGGGCCAGCCAGACAACCACGTCCTGCTTCATCACAGCCTGCCTCAACTACCCCTTTATTTAAATATGGTAATAGCATAATGGATATTTTTGCGGCAAATATAAACATTTTTTAACACACAACGGTCCATTCTGCGCAAAAAATAAGTATCTTTGCGCCGTCAAATTCAAAATGTGTGTTTTTTAAGGTAAATTTTCATTATGGATTGGTTGTATAACCTCTTTTTTGGCACCGGTGTAGCACATAGCGTGATGCTTGTTGCTTTGGTGATTGCCGTAGGTTTGTGGTGCTCACGCATCAAAATCGGAGGCATTTCGCTCGGTGTGACATGGATTCTTTTTGCAGGCATCCTAGCTGGCCATTTCGGCATGTTGCTTGATCCTGTAACCAGCCACTTCGTTAAGGAGTTCGGCTTGATTCTTTTCATTTACAGTATCGGCCTTCAGGTTGGTCCTGGTTTCTTCTCTTCTTTCCGCAGTGGTGGTCTCACTTACAACATGCTTGCTGCTGGCATCGTGTTGTTGGGCTGCGTAACCACCTACGCCATTCACCTCGTCACTGGCGAAGACCTGTTTGCCATGATTGGTGTGCTCTATGGTGCTGTTACCAACACCCCTGGCTTGGGTGCTGCTCAGCAAACTTACAGCGACATGAATGGTGGCGCTACTAACAGCCTTTTTGCACAAGGCTATGCAATGGCTTATCCTTTGGGTGTGTTGGGCATCATTGGCTGTATCGTACTCTTCAAGTTCATCTTCCGCGTGAACTTCTCAGAAGAACAAGAGCTCTACCTCAAGAATAATAAGAAGTTTGCAGACTCGGTACAGGCTGTTACCCTCGAAATCACTAACGAGGCAGTAAATGGCAAGACTATGGCTGAGATTTCTAAGATTTCAGGTCAGGAGATTGTTGCCACCCGACT
>JAUNCV010000118.1 GCA_030526445.1 Bacteroidales bacterium
GGAAAGCTTGATGGTTTGGACCGAAAATGACAGGAATGCCATAGACTGCAGCTTCGAGCGTATTGTGAATACCCACGCCGAAACCTCCGCCAATGTAGGCCACCTGTCCATAGCGATAGATGCCCGAAAGGAAACCAATGGCATCGATGATGAGGCAATCCACTTCGGTCACCTTGCTTTCGACGAGTTGCGAATAGCGCATCACCGGACGTTTGATTTTCGAAAGAATCGACTGCACATGCTCCTCGTGGATTTCGTGAGGAGCAATGATGAGTTTCATTTCGGGATGATTGTTGAAATGCTCGAGCAGGATATCCTCGTCCTTCGGCCAGCTACTACCAGCCACCATAACGAAGTTGGCGCTATCGGCAAATTTCTTGGCCCACGGAAACTCCTTTGCCTGCTGCTGAATGGCAATCACACGGTCAAAACGAGTATCACCACAGATGGTGACATTCTTCAGACCCAGGCCAGCAAGCAACTGTCGCGACTCCTCATCTTGCACAAAAAGATGGTCGAAACAACCGAGCACAGGGCGGAGCAAACCGCCATACCACTTGAAGAAAGCCTGACGCGGGCGGAAGATACCCGAAACCAGATAGGTTGGAATCTGTCTGCGATGGGCCTCCTCGAGGATATTGCCCCAAAACTCATATTTCACAATGATTGCCAAATCGGGATGAGCAATATCCAGGAAACGGCGACACTCATCGGGCTTGTCATAGGGCAAATAACAGATTACATCCGCACCCTTATAATTCTTGCGCACCTCATAGCCTGAAGGACTAAAGAAAGTCTGCAAGATGCGGTATTCAGGATATTTTTCGCGAAGAGCCTCAATGAGCGGGCGGCCTTGTTCAAACTCTCCCAGACTGGCAGCATGAAACCAGACCACCTTATTTCCGGCCAAAGGTTTCATCTTTTCTGACAAAACCGAAGCCCAATTTCTTCGACCCTCCTCCATCTGCTTTGCCTTACGATGACCGAATGCAGCAGCAAGTTTCAGAGCGGAGAAATATACGCGCGTACCTATATTATATAATATGTTCATGATTTATTGTAAAAAGTAGTTGTTCAAAATTTTCAAACAACTACTTATAACCTTATTTTCTTTATGCCAAACGCTCGATAGCGACACGTGCACGGCGGAGAGATTCCTCCTTGCCCAACTGATCGGTGATGAGGAAGATCTGCGGACCGCGAGCCTCTCCCACGAGAGCTACACGGAAAGCGTTCATCACTGCACCCGTCTTCCACTCCTTGCTGGCAATCCATTCGAGCACCTTTGGTTCGAGGCTTTCGCCATTCCAATCCTCCTGCGCCTCAAGGAAATCGCAGAGCGAAGCCACATAGTTTGGAGCCTCTGGCTTCCACCACTTCTTCAGGCTCTTCTCCTCATACTTCTCAGGAGCTGCGAAGAAGAAATTACACTGACCCCAGAGTTCCTTTGGCAAATTGATTCGCTCCTTCATCAGGCCGATAACAGTCTTGATGTATTCGTCCGACTTTGGATCAGCACCATTTTCGAGCACCTGCTTCTTCAGTTCGTCGCAAAGAATCCGTTCGTCGCATTCCTGCAGATAGTGATGATTGAACCACATGAGACGCTTGATATCGAAGTGGGCACCATTCTTCGAGCACTTGCTCAAGTCGAAGAGCTGGATCATCTCCTCCATGGTCATGATGTCCTGATCGTTGCCTGGGTTCCAGCCGAGCAGAGCCAGGAAATTCACAACAGCCTCTGGGCGATAACCCTCCTCGCGATAACCGCTATACGATTTTGACTCGCCAGTCTCCTTGTCGTTGAAGTTCCACTGAAGTGGGAACACAGGGAAACCATACTTATCACCATCACGCTTCGAGAGCTTACCGTTGCCCTCAGGAGCGAGCAGCAATGGCAGGTGGGCAAACTGAGGAGCTTCCCAGCCAAAGGCGCGATAGAGCAATACATGAAGTGGGCTCGAAGGCAACCACTCTTCGCCACGAATCACATGGGTCACCTCCATCAAGTGGTCATCCACGATGTTGGCCATGTGGTAGGTTGGCAGCTCATCAGCACTCTTGTAGAGCACCTTATCATCGAGAATCGAAGAATTGATCTTCACCTCGCCGCGAATCAAGTCATTCACCAGCACATCCTCACCTGGCTCAATAAGGAAACGCACAACGTAAGGCTCGCCTGCAGCAATCAGTTCCTGCGCCTTTTCCATACCGAGGCTGATGCTGTTACGCATCTTGCCGCGGGTCGAGGCATCATACTGGAAGTTTGGGGTTTCGGCGCGAGCTGCATCGAGTTCTTCCTTGGTGTCGAAAGCATAGTATGCCTTACCTGCATCAAGCAGCACCTGCACATACTTCTTATAAATCTCGCGACGCTCCGACTGACGGTATGGACCATGATCTCCGCCGAAGCTTACGCCTTCATCAAACTGAATACCGAGCCACTTAAACGACTCGATGATGTAATCCTCTGCACCTGGCACAAAGCGCTGGCTGTCGGTATCCTCGATACGGAACAGCAACTTACCACCATGCTGACGAGCAAAAAGATAGTTATACAAACAGGTACGAACACCGCCAATGTGCAGCGGTCCTGTTGGAGAAGGTGCGAAACGCACAACTACTGGACGACTCATAAATGTTATATTCTTTTGTTATTATTGTTCAATATTATCGAGTAACTTCACAAGCTCATCATCTACTTTGACCAGCTTTGCCTTGCACATCTTCAGCAGTTCGATACTGCGAGCCGTGAGCGTACACAGCTGGTCGATATCACATTGCGGGCTCTGCAGCTTTGCTACATTTTCTTCCAATTCTTGAAGTGCCTCAGCATAAGAAAGGGTCTTCTGTTTGCTCATAATATACTCATTTTTAGACGGCAAAGATAACATATAATTAGCAAAAACACAAAAAAACCGTACAAAATATACATTTCTTGAAAAGAAAATTTGGAAGATTGCAAGATAGAGTATATCTTTGCACCCGCTTTCGGGCTAGAATGGTCTGGAGTTACGGCTCTGGTTCATCGACTTAATCTGGAAGAGTGAAGGTTTTTCGCCAGAGCTCGACCTACATTATTAACTTCAAAAAACAAAACAATTATGTACTTGACTTCTGAAAAGAAAGCAGAGCTTTTCGCTAAGTATGGTAAGGGCGCTACCGACACCGGTTCTCCTGAATCACAGGTTGCCCTCTTCTCATTCCGTATTGCACACCTCACTGAGCACCTCCGCGCAAACCACAAGGATTTCGCAACCAGCCGCTCAATGAAGATGCTCGTAGGTAAGCGTCGTCGCATGCTCGATTACCTCGCAGCAAAGGATATCAACCGTTACCGTTCGCTCATCAAGGAGCTCGGTCTCCGTCGATAAGCAATAGCGAAAAAGTTCTATTAAGAACTATGCAGGAGATAGACAATTCGTTGTCTATCTCCTCTTTTTTTATGCTCTTTCCATAATATTTCTTTACGTTGATTTCGGAGATGCTCCATCGATGCTCCATCGTTGGTCCATCAAATCGATGGAGAAACGGTGGAGAAACAAAGAAGAAACTACGGACTAAAAACAGAAGAAAAACGAGAGAAGAATAAAAGCAATACGTATATTTTGATAGCTAAGAAAAACTATTAATCAACATCTCCTCAAAAAGAACATTGTTCAAAAATACGATTTTTCATTTAATAATTTGGAAAAAGAACAAATACACACTATCTTTGCACTACTAAATAAACATAAATATACTAACGTGAAACGACTCTATGCAAAACTTTAATTTTTTTGCACCAACACAAGTGGTGTTTGGTCGCAACTCTGAGAACCAATTAGCCTCATTGATCAAAAAATATGGCGGAAAAAAGGTTCTCGTTCACTATGGCGGTCAGAGCGCCATCAAATCTGGTCTTATGGACAAAGTAGAGAAACAGATCTCCGAAGCAGGCATTGAGTACATACTTTTGGGTGGTGTTGTGCCCAACCCACGCCTCTCTCTGGTACGTAAAGGCATCGAAATCTGCAAAACCGAAGGAATCGACTTCCTACTTGCTGTAGGTGGTGGTTCTGTCATTGACTCTTGCAAAGCCATCTCTTCAGGTCGCTACTACCAAGGAGATGTATGGACCCTCTATGAGCACAAGGATCATGCAACTCAATACATGCCCATTGGATGTATTCTCACCATTCCTGCTGCTGGAAGCGAGATGAGCAATGGCTCTGTGATTACAAACGACGAAGTAGAAAGCTGGCTTAAGAAGGATTATTGCGTCGATGAATTTCGCTGCAAGTTTGCCATCATGAACCCAGAGTTAACCTTCACCCTACCTGCTTGGCAGACAGCTTGTGGCATAACAGACATGATGATGCACACTATGGAACGCTATTTCAGCAAAGACGACGATATGGAAACCACTGATGCCATTGCAGAAGCAATCCTTCGTACATGCATGAGCGAAGGTCATAAAGTAATGGAAAATCCTACAGACTATACTAGCCGAGCCAACATCATGTGGGCTGGTACAGTAGCGCACAACGATCTTACTGGTTGTGGCACAACCGGCGATTGGGCGACACACAACATTGAACATGAGCTTTCTGGTATGTTCGATGTAAGCCATGGCGCAGGTCTTGCTGCTGTTTGGGGAAGTTGGGCTCGCTACACCCGCCAAGAGAATCTTCCACGCTTTGCACGTTTTGCAAAAAATGTGATGGGAATCGATACTACTGGTATGAACAATCTCGAAGCTTCTGAGGCAGGCATTCAGGCCATGGAAGCATTCTTCCGTTCTATTGGTATGCCTACCGATATTCACACCTTAATAGGCAAAGAGGTTACTGATGCCGAGATTGAGGAAATGGCAGACAAGTGCACTACTGGCGATACACAAACCATAGGTGGACTCAAAATTCTGAAGAAAGCCGATATCATCAAGATTTATGAAATGGCACGATAAGTGATACTCGAAGCCTTCTATTAAGACAAACGCCCGCCGTCTATTATGACAGCGGGCGTTCTTATATTATGACCAATTTAACGCACATTAATCATCTTATGTGTTTGCAAAGATAAGCGCCAAATAGGATGCGCTAGAATATAGTTAATTGTCATCTGCAAGATTTCCTGATTTCGCACATCGTCTTGCGTATCGAGCGGCTGAAGTCTGTGTTCGGTCACCAAAAATCGTTCCCATTCAGAAACATCCTGTCCCCAATACACAACCTTGATTTCGTCAATTGCGTCAAGTACTACAGTAGCCGATTTAGGAGAACAAGTCACCCAATCAATATGACAACCTTGAGGCAGAGGATGAGAGCCATTGGTTTCAATCTGCACAAAAAGACCCTTTCCATGCAACATATCGACCAAAGAAGCGGTTAACTGAAGCGTAGGTTCACCACCCGTTATAACCACATGATTAGCAGGGAATGAACATACCTTTTCAACAATATCTTCCTCTGTCATCTCCACGAAAGGATTATGATCGGTATCGCAGAAAGAGCATTTCAGATTACAACCCGCCAACCTGACGAACACTGCAGGAGTGCCAGTATAACGGCCTTCACCTTGAACAGAATAGAAAATCTCGTTTACTCTCATTCTTTTTCGTAGATTGCAAGATTTCCAAAACTCTCTATTACCTCAACACGATAGCAGTTGTCTACCTGATCACATACCCAGCGGGCAATATTTTCAGCCGTAGGATTGAAAGGAAGCAATTCGTTAAGATTTCCATGATCAAGATAACCATGGATTCGACGCTTCACTTCAGAGAAGTCAATCACCATGCCGTCTTGGTTCAGTTCCTTCGCCTTGCAGAAAACCTTTATCTGCCAGTTATGACCATGCAAGTTGCTACACTTGCTTTCGTACGAGAGATTTAGCCTATGGCAGGCTGAAATCTCCATTGTCTTTTGAATATAATACATATGTAAAGTTTTTTTTCATGTAGGGTTCACTTTGACCTACAACATTTATCAAATAATTGCGAGCTGATTTGTTGGCATCCAACCAACATTGCCATCGGAAAGTTCCACTTCTGACCAGCCAGAAAGATCCTGACGAATTCGTACCTTGAGACCTTCGTGAATGATAAGCAATTGTGTTCCACTGTCGGCTGGAGTTGAACGGAGCGTAACAGTTGGGGCCATTACAATAGCCTCATCGTGCGAAAGCCAACGATTGTTCTGTGCATTGGCATAGTAAACTGTCACAATGAACAATGCAAGCATGATCCAAGCTCCATAGAAACCGGTCTTACGAAGAGCCACTTTACGCAAGAAGAAAAAGCAAGCCACACAAACCAAGAAAGCAAGAAAGAAACCTATAGAAAGATTACTCCAAGCATTAACCGAAAGAGAATCGCGCAAAGCGTTGCTCCAGGTAACAAAGATTACTGGCTGTATGGTCTCAATCTTATCAACACAATTAAGTTGTGCCATTTCAAGATTTGTACGAGCATCTTCATGATTCGGCTCACGCT
>JAUNCV010000119.1 GCA_030526445.1 Bacteroidales bacterium
CATAGCGGGAGGCACGCTCTGCTACATGGTGCTGGTGCAGACGATATTTTGAAAAATGATAGAAGATTAAAATGAATTACTCTGGTTTGATCATAGCCGTCATCACATTCCTGGTGATTGGCCTCTTCCACCCTATTGTCATCAAGGGTGAGTATTATTTCGGCACTAAATGTTGGTGGGTGTTCGCACTCGCTGGTGTGGCCTTCATCGTGGCAAGCCTCTTGGTGGAGGACAGCATGGTGAGCCCTATCCTGGGCGTGGTAGGCTGTTCGTGCCTGTGGAGCATCCTCGAGATCTTCGAACAGAAAGAGAGGGTCGAGAAGGGATGGTTCCCGATGAATCCGAAGCGAAAGGATGAATATAAGAAGAAAGAAGATAAGCAATGAAAACGTTACTCTTTTTACATGGTTTCTTCGCAAGTGGCAGCTGCGTACCGGCCAAGGCTCTAATCGAGGCTTTGGATGGACGGGTACGTGTGCTGACTCCAGATTTGCCTTTGCACCCCAAAGAGGCTTTGGAGAAGATTCGCTTGATTTGCGAAAAGGAACAGGTGGATCTGCTTGTGGGCAACAGTTGTGGCAGTTTCTATGCCCAGCAGCTGGCTTCGGTAATTGGTATTCCTGCTTTGCTGGGCAATCCTCATTTCCGGATGACTGAGTTTCTGAAGGAGCGCATCGGGGCGCATCAATATAAGAGTCCGCGTGCTGATGGCAAGCAGGATTTCGTGATCGGCGAGGCATTGATTGAGGAGTTTGCAGAGTTGGAGGACGTTCAGTTTGACTATACCAATCCTTATTACAAGGACAAGGTATGGGGCATATTTGGAGAGCAGGACACGTTGGCGCAGTTCGAGCCACTTTTCTTGCAGCACTATAATAATGCCTACCACTTTCCGGGTGCTCATACGCCAACTGCAGAGGAGGTCAAGACTTGGCACGCGCCACTCATTGAGAAGATGCTCATGACATTCGAACGTCCTGCGGAGCGCTACTTCCAACACTTCAAAGGCGGTAAATACCGCTTTATTCATTCAGCCTTTGACTCAGAGACACAAGAACGCATGGTGGTCTATCAAGCGCTTTATGGCAATGAGCAATACTGGGTGCGACCTGAGAAGATGTTCTTCGAGAAGGTAACGCGCGAAGGAAAGACGTTTAATCGGTTTACGGAGATTGAAAACGATTAAGAATGAAAAGTGATAAAACTATAGAATCTCATCCTTCGTGGTTGGCCGATGGACTTGAATTACGTTGCCTCACGCCACAGGATCGTGCCAAACATAAGGCGATGAGCGATGTGATTTACGAGGCCAAGCGCCAGGGTATTCGATACATGCTGGCTACGGCTCACCCCGACAACATCGCGAGCAATACTTCGCTGCAGCAACTTGGCTACAAGATCATCAAGGAGTTTACCCGTGCCGGCAAGCGCAGAAATCTGCTGGTGATGGATTTAAAAGAAGAGTAATATGAGAAACAAAGAAATGACTCTTGCCTCGCTCATGCAGGCAATGATAAAATATGATGGTGGCGATGTGCGTCGCATCCAGCACTTTGTAAAGGTGCATGACTTTGCACGTATGATAGCGATTGCCGAGGGCATGAACGATGATGAACTGTTTGTACTCGAAGCTGCTGCTATTCTGCACGATGTGGGTATTCATGTGTCGGAAGAAAAATATGGTAACTGCAGCGGCAAACATCAGGAGGAACTGGGACCTGCAGAGGCCACGAAGGTCTTGGCCGAGGTGGATGGCTTCAACGAGAATCAGAAGGAACGCATCTGCTGGCTGATTGCTCATCATCATACCTATACGGATGTGACCTCGTTGGATCATCGCATTCTGTTGGAGGCCGACTTCCTGGTGAACTCCTTTGAAGACGAGGTTTCGACCGATGGCATTATTGCTTTCCGTAAGAATGTCTTCCGTTCGCCTTCGGCCATCAAGATGCTTAACGAGATGTGGAAATTAGATTGAAAACCTTTGAGTAACAATATGAATCAAGAGAACATCCGCGAACAGTTTGACTTGATTGCCAAACAATATGATGAAGGCAGAAGATGTTTCATCCCTTGCTTCGATGACTATTATGTCCGTTCGCTGAGCCTGCTGAAGCAGATTGTGCCTCAGGCAAAGCGTATTGCTGACTTGGGTGCCGGAACAGGGCTTTTGACCAAAGAAATGTACCTGCTCTATCCCGATGCGAGCTTCACGCTCATCGACCTCTCGGGCGACATGCTTGAGGTGGCACGTCAGCGATTTGCTGGCATGGAGGGATTCTGCTTCGAGGTTGCAGACTATTCGCAAAATCTGCCTAACGATTGCGACATTATCTGTTCGGCGCTCTCCATCCATCATTTGGAAGAGGAGCAGAAGGAGGCGCTTTACAAGGCTATTTACGAGGCTTTGCCTGAGGGTGGAGTGTTTGTAAACCTCGACCAGTTCTGTGCCGATTCGCCCCAGATAGACAAGGGATGGAACGACTGGTGGATGGATTACATTGACCATAGTGATATCACGCCCGAGGCTAAAGCAAAGTGGCTGGAACGCAAGAAGCTGGATAGGGAAAACAGCGTGACTACTTCCATCGGTCTGCTCAAGAAGGCAGGCTTCAACCAGGTGGAATGCGTCTATCAGTTCATGAAGTTTGCAACGTTGATAGCCGTCAAATAATGATGATTATCACGATTAAAATATTGAACAATGACAGAATACGAGAAGCAGCAAGCAGGCATGGTTTACAATGCCATTGAGCCCGAATTGATAAAGGATCTTTATGCTTGTCACGATCTTTGTTGGGAATATAATCAAATTCGCCCGACCAATGTAAAGGAGCGCAACGAGAAGATTCGCCAAATACTGGGTCAGGCCGACGAGGAGACCTTCATCAACCAGCCTTTCCATTGCGACTATGGCAAGCACATCCGTGTGGGCAAGCGGTTCTTTGCCAACTTCAACTTCACGGTCTTGGACGAGGCTCAGGTGACCATCGGCGATGACTGTTTCATCGGCCCAAATGTAAGCATCTATACAGCCTGCCACAGTACCGATCCCGTGGAGCGCAACACCCGTCAAGAATGGGCCAAGCCTGTAACTATTGGCCACAACTGCTGGATTGGGGGCAGCGTTACGATTCTGCCCGGTGTGACCATCGGCGACAACGTAACCATCGGAGCAGGTAGTGTGGTGGTGAAGGACATTCCCTCGAACTCTGTAGCTGTGGGCAATCCGGCTAAGGTAGTAAAATAGATTTGATGACCCAGCTGTTGATTGAAAAATTCTTTGAATAATAGATGATAAAGAAAACGATATTTTTTATTGCGACTTTCTTCGCCTGCCACCTGATGAGCACGGCGCAGACTCCAGGCTTTCACGAATACGAAGGAATCTTTTTCCGAGTTTCGGGCAATGGTTTGGAAAAACCCTCGTATATATTGGGCACCTTGCATACCATTCCTGGTGACTATGTCACGCAGATGCCATGTTTCGAGCAAGCTTTTGAGAATATCGAACAAGTCATAACCGAATTCAACTACGACGAGTTCAGAGAAAAGAGCAACAGCGAGAAATTGAAGGGCAGAGCATTGGAACGTAAAATGGCGCAGATAGACAGCCTTTACATTAAGCGAGATGGTTCGTTACGACCATTTACCGACGACCTTCCACGCCAAATGCGCGACCAGGTACTCGGCTCGCTCAATTATTGGGGATTTGCGAATAGGTCGGAGTGGACGTTTAGCAATATATTCAACAATTTCAAGGAAGCCTATGACAAATCGGAACTTGCAAAAATCAACCAACTGGGCTACAACTTTACTTGCTGGAAATACCCAATAGATTTTATTATAACCGATTCGTTGGCAAGAAAATACAATATACCCGTTATAGGACTTGACAAGCCTTCGGCTGCAGGACGCGAGCTAAGAGAAGAAAGCGTAAACGACCTACTACACAACCGACTTGGCAAACGCAAGGAATACTCAAAACTGTTGGGTAACGAAATTATGATATTTCGCAACAGGTATACTCCACAAGAGTACATCAAGCTTTACTTTGAGCATAAGTTCAACTATCTGAAAAACTCGTCGGATGCAGAGGTGGCAGAACGCAACAAGTGGTGGATGAAGCAACTGCCAGCACTAATAAATCAAAAACCTTCGCTGATTGCAGTTGGCTATGCACACATCTTTGATTTGTATGATTCAGAGGGTATTCTAACCTCGCTCGAGAAACTTGGTTATACTATTGAAAGAATTGAATAATTAAATCATGGCCGAGAATTGGGAGATATACGTGGATTGGAATCCGTGGCATGGCTGCACCAAGATTAGTCCTGGGTGCAAGTATTGCTACGTCTATCGCCAGGACACAATGTACGGCAGCGAGATTTCGAGCAGCGAATGCCGCAAGACCGGCAATTACAATCTCCCCATCAAGCGGAAACGCGACAAGACGTGGAAGATTGAGAGCGGCAAGGTGGTCTTCACCTGCTTCACCTCCGACTTCCTGCTCAAGGATGCCGACCCATGGCGCGAAGATTGCTGGCTGATGATGAAGCGAAGAAGCGACCTGTGGTTTTACTTCTTCACCAAGCGCATCGACCGATTCATGGAGTGTGTGCCCGAGGATTGGGGCGATGGCTACGACAACGTACTGGTAGGCTGTACGGTAGAGAATCAGGAGATGGCCGATTACCGGTTGCCCATCTTCCGCTCGTTGCCCATCAAGCACAAGAGCATCATTGTGGCGCCTATGCTGGGGCCCATTGACCTCACCCCTTACCTTGACGAAACCATTGAGGAGGTGGCTGTGAGTGGCGAATCGGGACTCGAAGCCCGCCCTTGCGATTACGCATGGATTCTCGCCATCCGCGAACAATGTGTGAAGGCCAATATCCCCTTCCGTTTCCACCAGACGGGAGCCAAATTCATCAAGGACGGTAAGATGTACCGCATCCCTCGCAAGTTCCAGCTGAGCCAGGCACACAAGGCCAACATCGACTACAAAATCGGCAAGTTCTTTGTGCCAGAGACGGTAAAGTTCGAATGGAAAGAGGATGATTATCACGATTAAACAATTATCTTATGCGAATCACATCGTTAGTAGAAAATACAAGCCGTAGAGGTCTGCCCGTTGAGCATGGGCTGAGCCTCTATATCCAGTTGGAGGATGGCCGGAACGTGCTGTTCGACATGGGACAGAGCGGCCTCTTCGCACAGAATGCGGAGCAGCTGGAACTGAGTCTCAAGGATGTGGACATTGCCATCATTTCGCATGGACATTATGACCATGGAGGTGGGCTTAGCACCTTCCTTGAGCAGAATCATAAAGCCAAGGTCTATCTGCATACTGAGGCTTTCGAGGGCCATTACTCTCGGCGCGAAACCGGTCTGCGCTACATCGGACTTGATACGGAGTTGGCCGATAACGCCAGACTTGTGTTCTGCACGGGAACCACATGTATTGCTCCTGGCTTGACACTCTTCTCTTCGGTCGGAGGGAACTGCCTCCTACCCCATGGAAACCGTCTGCTCTTTGGTCCAGATAAAACGACAAACGATTGCTTCTGTCACGAACAGAACCTGATCATTCAGGAAGGCAAAGAGACTGTTCTGTTGGCAGGATGTGCACATTCGGGCATCATCAATATTGTGCGCAAAGCCACAGAATTGATTGGAAATGCTCCATCCTATGTCTTGGCAGGTATGCATTTGGTTAAAAGTGGATTGAACGAACAGGAAGAAGATAAATTCATAAGTCAGCTTACCAAAGAGCTAAAGGCTTATTCCTCTACGCAATTCCTGACCATGCATTGCACAGGTGAAGAGGCTTACTCGAAACTGCGCAAATTGATGGGAAATCAGATTGAGTACCTGTCATGTGGTGATAACGTGGGAATCAATAGCATCGAGAATAATCTCAAGATTCGTCGCACAAGGCATGAAGACATTCCACGTCTGCACGAAATCTTTGCCATTGCCCGCAACTTTATGGCTGAGACTGGCAACCCCAACCAGTGGGCTCCGGACTATCCGAGCAAAGAGCTGCTGCAACAGGATATTAAAAGTGGCGACAGTTATGTGGTGCTGCGAAGGGACGAGATTGTTGCGACATTCGTGCTCCGTGGGGGTATTGACCCAACCTACAACACCATCTTCGAGGGTGCTTGGCTCAATGACCTTCCCTACGCTACCATCCATCGAATTGCTTCTTCGGGCGAAGTGAAAGGCATGCTTCATCTGGCCATGCAGTTTGCCTTGCTGCAGTATGACAATATCCGCATCGACACCCATGCCGACAATCAGGTGATGCAGAATGCCATCAAAAAAGAGGGCTTCGAGTATTGTGGCATCATTCATTGCTGGAATGGCAGCGAGAGACTGGCTTATCAATTTTCGAATAAATGAAGAATTATGATTGCACCCAAAATAGACTTTTCA
>JAUNCV010000120.1 GCA_030526445.1 Bacteroidales bacterium
ATTGTGTGGGTGGTTGGCATAGAGCATGAAATCAGGATAGGTACCAGTTTCGACCGATTTGCGAAGGAACTGAACCGACATCTGTGGCACCACGGTATCGTCTTGATCATCGTGAATCACGAGGAGACGACCCTTGAGCTGGCCAGCATGCTCAACCATACAGTTGCGAGCATAGCCTTCAGCATTGTTCTGAGGTGTGCCCATGTAGCGCTCGCCATACATCACTTCATAGCGGCTCCAGTCCATCACCGGACCACCACACACGCCAACTTTGAAGGTTTCTGGGTAGTTGATCATCATATAGGTGGTCATAAAGCCACCATAGCTCCAGCCATAGATACCTATGCGGTCGGCATCGACCCAAGGCAAAGACTTGAGATAAGCCACTCCCTGCATCTGATCCTTACCCTCATTGTAGCCCAAGTTGTGCCAAATGGTCTGCTCGAACTCCAGACCACGGTTGCTTGAACCACGGCCATCGATAGTGAAGACCACAAAACCTTGCTGAGCCATATAGGCATCCCAACCTGGGAGACCCCACTCAAAGCCATCGGTCACCAACTGAGTGTGCGGACCATTGTAGAGATATACGATGACAGGATACTTCTTCGATGGGTCGAAGTCGAGCGGCTTCACGAGACGATAGTAGAGATCGGTCTCACCATCGGCTGCCTTGAGTGTCGAAACCTCAACCTCAGGACGTGCATACTGAGCGAAAGGATTCTCTGCTTCGAAGAGCACCTCACGCTTGCCTGTCTTAGCATCAACCTTCTGGCAGATGCGTGGTGTTGTGTGGTTGGTGTAAGTGTCGTAGAACTGGGTATAATCCTTGTTGAAGATCACGGTATGGCGACCCGATTCCTGGGTAAGGCGAACCACATTGTTCTTGTTTACACGACCAGCCTTCACACTCTTAGGCAATGCCACTTTATAGGCATTGTTCTCGAGTGGAGAATCTTTGGTAGCATAGAAATAGGCAGCCTTGCCCTGTGGATCGACACCAATGAGGTGAGTCACCATCCAATCGCCCGAGGTAAGAAGCTCTCGGTCGAGAGAAACCGTATCATACGAATGGTTGCCCTTCTTGACATGCTTCTCCTTGATCTGGCAAAGCCAAAGCTGGTTATAGCCAGTAGACTCGTTCTGCATGATAAACTTATCGTTGCTTCCTGGAAGGAAGTAGAGCGGATTCTCTGGCTCAACATACTTCTCGTGCTCCTGATTATAGAGTGTATAAAGGAAATCGCCCGTCTCGGTGCTATAGACATTGAGCTCCATATAGTTCTGCAGGCGGTTGAGCTCGAAGATGAAGATCTGCTTGCCATCAGGACGCCAAGAGATGTTGGTGAGATAGTGCTCAGGGTCGTTGAGACCACGCTTAGCACCCTCGCTTTCGGCAGGCTTCTCATTGGTCTTGAGATAAAGTGTCTGCTTTGTGGCAGGATTATAGATACCCAAAGTCACCTCGTGGCTCTTGCGGCCTGCCATTGGGTAGCGCACCCACTTCACTTCGGCCACCTGAGGGTCGGTCTGCACGAGAGGGTACTTTTCGACCATGCTCTCGTCCATGCGATAGAAGGCAAACTGGCTCTCATCGGCACTCCAGAAGATGCCGCCCGAAATGCCAAACTCATTGCGATGCACTGATTCGCCATACACAATACCCTCCTGTTTAGGAAGCGTTTCGCTCCAAGCCTTCAGTATTTCGGCTTTCTTCGAAACGTTTTTGTTGGCATCAGCCTTTCGTGCACCAGCATTTGCCTTTTTCTCAGCCTCAACCTGAGCAGGAGTCTTATACTCCAGCTCGCCGGCATCATTCCACTTCACCTGCTGTAAGGCTTTGACAGAAACAAAGTCAGGATGACCTGGAGTCAGTTGCTCCATGGTCATCCTATTGTTTTGTGCAGATGAAATCATTGAAAGCGATGCCATTACTATAGTAAATAATGTACTACGCATGATTATTCTTCTTTCTTAGTATAGTCGAGCACCATCTTGCTCATGTCTGTGTCTGGAGCAAACATAGGGCGATTTGGGTCGAAAACACGACGACGGGTGGTTGGCTTCTTCTCAGCCGACTTCTTGTCGCCCTTCTTGTCTGAAGCCTTTTTGTCGGCACCCTTCTTATCAAATTTCTTATCGAACTTCTTGTCCGATTTGCCCTCCTTCTTGAAGTCCTTCTTATCGGCCTTACCCTCTTTCTTGAATGGCTTCTTGTCATCTTTCTTGCCATCCTTCTTAGCACGAGGTTTACGCTCTACACGGTCGAACTTCTTCTCCTCCTTCTGGTCAGCACTCTTCTTATCGAGCTCATTGCCCTCGGCACGGAACTCATTAAACTTGCCTGCAAACATCTCATACTTGCGAAGCTGACAGGTAAGGCCACCATTGTTCATATCAATCTTGATCGATGGCTTAAGACCAACGAAGTCGAATGGTTCGCCCTCCTTGCGCTGGCCAGTGCGTGGGTCAACATAAGAGACGGTAGCCTCATCGCTGGTGATAATCCAAGCCTCAGTGCCTGGGAAGCCCTTCTTGAGCACGCTACCCACCATGCGGTAGAATGTAGGCACATCGGTAAAGAGACGCTTGCCATAAGGTGGATTGAACACAAGCATAGGAGCAGTAGCGCCCTCGGCAAGATTCTTCATTGCAGGATGCTGCTCTGAGAGGTAATCCTCAACATCCTTTACTTCGAGCGAAATATACTTGCTGAGACCTGCTGACTTGACATTCTTCTCGGTGATCTCGAGAGCCACCTTGCTGATGTCTGAGCCATAGATATGGTGAAGGAACTCACGCTCCTGACTGTCGTCGTCATAAAGATCCTGCCACATATCGGCATCGAAAGCAAGTTCACCTACGGTCCAGCGCTCAAAACCATAACCCTTGCGATAGATACCAGCAGGGGTATTGGTAGCGATGAGAGCAGCCTCAACAAGGAAGGTGCCCGAACCGCACATTGGGTCGATAAGGTCACGCTGGCCATCCCAGCCAGCCTTCAGGAGGATGCCTGCAGCCAATACCTCAGAAATTGGGGCATCGGTAAGCTGCTCCTTATATCCACGCTTGTAGAGAGGCTCGCCACTTGAGTCGAGGCTGAACTGGCAAAGCGAAGCACCATTGCTTCCCTCATCACTAATGTGGAGGTTAAGCTGCACATCGGCCGAAGCAACAGCCACCTTAGGACGCTTCATGCCCTTCTCAACGAAGAAGTCGCAAATAGCATCCTTAGCGCGATAGATAGCATAGCGAGAGTTACGGAAGTTCTCGCTGAAAATTGTATTGTCGATAGCGATAGTCTGGCCTTCAGCTACATACTGAGTCCAGTCAATCTTCTTGACCTGCTCATAAAGGTCATCTGGGTTCGAAGCCTCGAACTCCTCTATAGGCTTAAGCACACGAAGAGCTGTACGGAGCCAGAGGTTTGACTTATAGAGCAACTGCTTGTCGCCCTGGTAGCTCACCATGCGGGTGCCGATAACGATGTCTGTACCGCCGATAGTCTCTACCTCTTTGGCCAGAATTTCCTCAAGGCCTGCCAGTGTTTTGGCTACGATAGTGAATTTATTCATAAGGGGGAAGAGAGGTTTATATATATTTGGGTTAATTATTCTTTGATCAATTAAATCTGGTAATCGTCAAACGTAGAGGCCACATAAACAAGGTGCTGTGGGTCTTGTTTGTAGAAAATTTTGGTATCAGCAGGCACATTTCTGGTGATCCAGAGGTTACCGCCAATGACGGCATTATCGCCAATATTGATGCGACCGAGAATGGTTGCATTGGCATAGACCACCACATGATTGCCCAGGATAGGATGACGTTCAATGCCCTTGACAAGTGAGCCGTCCTCCTCTTGTGGGAAATTCTTGGCACCCAGGGTAACACCTTGATAAAGGGTAACATGGTGGCCGAGAATAGCCGTTGCACCAATAACCACACCCGTGCCATGGTCAATGGCAAACGATTCGCCAATAGTGGCTCCAGGATGAATATCAATGCCGGTTTCGCTGTGTGCCAGCTCTGTAATCATGCGAGGGATGAGCGGTACCTGCAGTACTTCGAGGAGGTGTGCAATGCGATAGTTGGTAATGGCACGCATACCTGGGTAACAGAGAATCACCTCACCCAGATTGTGAGCCGCAGGGTCATTGCGATACATAGCCACAACATCGGTGGCTAAAGTGTTACGCAATTCGGGTAAGCGGTCTACGAAGGTCTGGGCACACTGGCGAGCATGCTCGTGCAACGATTTGCGATCCTCATTTTCGGCCTGCACAAAAGTCAGACCCGCCTCAATCTGCTTAGCCAGTTTCTCATAAAGGCGCTCAACGCCCACACCCATGTGGTAGAGCAATGAACCATCTACAATGCTTTTGCCATAATAACCTGGGAAAAGCAGAGAGCGGCAGATTTCGACCACCTCTTTCAATTCCGGAACCGAGGGGAATGGAACCCCCTCGATGCCGTAATGATGTAATTCGCTTTGACTGATATTACTCAGTTTTGCAATAGTCTCGTCGAAGTTATGCATATTAGTCACTTCGTTGGGTTAAGGTGTTAAGATGTAAAGGTGTAAAGGCGCTTCGCTTATGAAGATGTTAGCAACAACGCAAATCTTCACAAAGCAGCAGGCTGCCACCTTAACATCTTTTTAGTTGATTCCGTACTTCTTGCGAAGATCCTTTGAGATAGCGTTCTTGTTAACTACGAAGTCGATGGTCTTAGCACGAATGTACTCTGGGGTCATGTACCAGATACCATTGTACTTGCCAGTCTTGCCCCAGCTGTTCTTAACCATATAGTACTTGTTACCCTCCTGATCCTTAGCAATGCCGAAGATGTGCATGCCATGGTCATCGCCGGTCTCGAAGTTGTCATAACCCTTCTGACGCTCCTCTGGGGTAACTACCTTCTGGGTAAGTGGCTTCTGGGTGAGCTCCTTACGCTTAGCGGTAGGATCGAGTTTCAACCAGCGAGCCTGATCAGCACCAGGACCATCGGCAGCCTCAACATCTGGATAAACGCCAAGACCATCGCGGGTAAAGCCCTCTTCGCTCACATCGCCACCCCAACCAATGGTGTAGCCATTCTTGATAGCATCGTCAATGACCTTCATCATATCGTCGAGCTCAAGGTTGAAGCAGGTGCCCCAGCGCCAGTTGTCCTGTACCTCAACAACAAACTGCTCGCCAATGTTCTCGCCCATGCTGTATGGGTGATGGGTGAAGCTTGAAATCATAGCATAGTCCTTAGCATCGAGCTTGAGATACTTCACAAAGCTCTGAGGAGTATAGGTCTTGCCCTGGAAAGTGAACTCCTTTGGAGCCTTGCCAAGATAGGTCTCATGTACGGCACGAACAGCCTTCTTCCACATCCACTCGCCATCAGGAGCCATCTGGAGCTTGCGCGACTTAGCTGCAGCAGCTACCATTGGGTCGGTCATCTTTGAGAGCTCTGAGTGGTTGCTCAAAGTGTCGCCATACATAACACCAGCAGGCATTTCAGCATCTGGCATCAAGCCATACTTCTTGATAGCCATAATCATATCCTCGAAAGAGCCGCCCTGGCTGAACGAAACATCGCCATGGGTGCGAACTGCCTTCTCAGCACGATCCATATAGGTCTCGAGCACAACATACATCTCTGAGAGATCGACCACTGGGCCGCCCTTCTTCAAGATTTCGCTCTCGAGGAAGCTCATGCCAGAATAGCACCAGCAGGTACCAGCATTCTTCTGGTTCTTGACTGGAGTAATAGCTACTGAGTCAACGGTGGTAAACTGGAAGCCCTCAACAGAGTCCTTCTTTGCCTCTTCCTGTGCCATGGCAGAAGTTGCCATCAATGCGGCCATGCCGCAGAGCATCAATTTCTTCATAATTGAGTATTATTTGATAAGATTATTATTTTTTTGTTTTCTTCGATTTGTTCTTTTTGCTTTGTTTCTTGTCGGCCACTACAGGTTTGAGTATCTCCTGATAGCGCTTTTTATCGGCCAGAACTGCTGCTGCTTCCTGACTCCACTTGTCTTTGAGAAGTGCCTGTTGGATGGCACCTTGCTGATAGTCGAAACGCAAAGCCAGATCCTCTTCCAGCTGCTCGCGCAACTCTGAGCGAAGGCTGTCAAGATCATGATCCACATCGAGTTTAAGCACCTGCACCACTGTGTCGCGAAGATGAGTGCGCACAAACTGGTCGAAGTCGTCCATATCAGCATCGGTCAGGAAATGCCCCTTGCCTGTTTCCGGACGGTTGTCACGATGCTCATAGCAATATTTGGTGCTATAGTCGAAGAAGATATTCTCGCGTTCGAGCACAAAAGCAAAATTGCTCATCAGCTCGGGCTTGATTTCAACATCGGGCTTAATGCCACCACCATCGCGCACCTCTCGTCCGCCAGCCGTATGGAACACAT
>JAUNCV010000121.1 GCA_030526445.1 Bacteroidales bacterium
AACTGATGCATCGTGTGATGAGCCACCTCGAAGCCCGCCAGCAGCAAGGCATGGCTATGCGTAACGATCTGACGCGCCACGAACTCCAGTTGCAAGACCTGCAACTCGGTAGGCGCAAGGTAGAGGATGCTCGTGCTATTGTTAACCACCAGTTGTGCCTGGCGCTGGGCATCGACGATGAGAAGATCATGCCCGACATGAAGGTGGCCGAAACAGCCTTCGGGCAGGAGGGGGAGCAGCATTGGCACGATTTGGCCGTAACCGAATCGCCCGAGTTGGCCCGCACTCAGATAGCCTCGCAGATGGCCGGCGAGCAGTTAAGACTGGCTAAGAGCGACTACCTGCCTAAGGTAGCTGTGGTAGTGGCCGACAAGCTGTGGGGACCTTTTACCGAAGACCTTCCTCCGGTTGACAAGAACCTGAATATCTGGTATGTAGGCTTGGGTGTGCGCTATCAGCTGGGTAGCCTCTGGAAGTCGAACAAGAAAGTGCATCGTGCCCATGCCGAACTCCAAAAGAGCCATCAGACCCGTGCCGTGGTGACCGAGGCCATGGACGCACGCATGCAGGAGGCCTACACGCTCTATATGCAGAGCTATGCCGAGCTGGAGACACAGCAGAAGAGCGTGCAGCTGGCCACGCAGAACTATAATGTGGTGACAAACCGCTATGAGAACCAGCTGGCTCTGATTACCGACATGATTGATGCCAGCAACATGAAACTGGGTGCTGAGCTGCGCGAGGTGGATGCGCGTGTGAATATTGCTTTTGCCTACTATAAGCTGCTGTTTGTGGCAGGCAAACTTTGAATAATTGATAACTAATAATTAGCTAATATACAATGGAAAAGAATAAAAATATCGTACGAGTTCTGAATGTGGTTGTCATCTGCTTGCTGGTGGGCGGCCTGGTGTTTGTGTGTAGCCGATTCATGCACTTCGGCAATGTGGAATATACCGATAATGCTCAGGTGCATCGTAACATTGTGCCTATCCAGACCCGCATTCCGGGCTTCATCAAGGAGGTGCGCTTCGATGACTATCAGCATGTGCACAAGGGCGATACGTTGGTGATTATCGAGGATGCTGAGTTCCGCCTCGGTCTGGCTCAGGCTCGTGCCGGCTTGGCTACGGCTACCGCAGGCAGTTCGGCCACTGGTGCCGGCATCACCACCACTTCTGCCAACATGCACATCACAAGCGCAGGCATCGAGGAGGCTCGCGTGCAGCTCGAGAATGCCAAGCGCGAAGAGGAGCGTTTTGCCGCTCTGCTCAAGCAGGAGGCTGTGACCCGCCAGCAGTACGATGGCGTGCATACGGCCTATCTGTCGGCCAAGGCTCGCTATGAGGCCGTGAGCCGCCAGAAAGAGATGCTGACCCACGTGAAGAACGAGCAGGGACATCGTCTGACCCAGTCGCAGGCTGGCATTGAGGCTGCCGAGGCGGCTGTGCGTATGGCCGAACTGAACCTCTCTTATACCGTGATTGTGGCCACGTGCGATGGTGTGACCGGACGTAAGGATATTCATGTGGGGCAGCTCGTGAACCCGGGTCAGACGCTGGTGAATATCGACGATGAGTGCAGCCTTTGGGTGACAGCCAACTACCGCGAGAGTCAGCTCTCGAATATCCACGAGGGTAGCCAGGTGGAGATCAGAGTGGATGCCGTGCCTGGTGTGACTTTCAGGGGCGAGGTGGAGCGCATCTCGACCGCTACAGGTACCGCCTTTTCGGCCATCCCGCAGGATAATGCTACGGGCAACTTTGTTAAGATCGAGCAGCGCGTGCCTGTGCGCATTGTGCTGAAGGGTAATGAAGAGGCCGACATGAAGCAGCTGCGCAACGGCTTGAATGTGGAATGTGAAGTAGTCTATTAACGCCCTCTGGTATGGATCATCACATGAAGTTCGGTATGCCGATGCTGAAACCCTTTGTGCCAGAGAAGGTGGGCATAGTGGCTTATCTGCTCATGGCGCTCTTCTTCCAGCTTTCGGCTGCCATCTACCTGGGCGCCTTGCCCGAAATCATGGGCGAGGATGGCCTTACGCGCTACGACGTGCTTATGTTGCTCTACTGCAACCTGGGTGGCCTGGCGTTGTGGTTCCCGATGCTCTTCCGTATGAAGTTCCGTTTCTCGCATCATGCGCTGATGATGGGCTCGGCCCTGGGCATCATTGTCTGCTACGGGCTTATGATGTGGCTCGAACAGTTCGGCCGTGCAGCTCTGCCCGCCATGTGGCTCGTCTGCTTTGTGCAGGGAGCCTTGAAGCTCGAGGGCACCTTCGAGTGCATGAGCAGCATTCAGCTCTGGATTACTCCGAAGCGTAACTTTGCCGTCTTCTTCCCTGTGCTGCATCTCATCCTGATGGGTGCCATACAGGCCAACGGCATCCTGGTCAAGTATCTGGCCTATTATGCCCACTATTGGCACATGAACTACCTGGTCATCGGTCTGATGCTGCTCATCGTCCTCTTCCAATGGGTGTGCTGCCGTCCATTCCGCCCGATGTTTGTACCTCTCAAGGGAGTGGATTGGCTGGGCATGCTGCTCTGGGGCGCTTTCTTCGGTCAGGTGGCCTGGCTCTTCAACTATGGCGACTGGGTTGATTGGCAACTGTCGGCCACGTGGCGTCTCGTGGTTTGGTCGGCTGTCGTTACCCTGGTGCTCAACCTCATTCGCATGAAGCTATTGCCTAAGCCTTATATTTCTCCTCTGGTATTCAGGACGCGCAATTATTTGCCTATTCTCCTGATTACCATTGTGGTCGAGATGCTGATGGGCACCGAGCATGCTGTCGAGGAGGTGTTTACCGAAGAGGTGATGGGCTGGAGTGCCATGCAGTCAGTCTCGCTCGGTTATGTCAAGCTGGCAGGCTGCCTTGTGGGAGCCCTGTTTGCCCTCTGGTGGATGGGTCTGAATCGGTGGAATTACTTTCGCCTCTACACTTTCGGCATTTTCCTTGCTGTGCTCTATCATGCAGGCTTTTACTTCCAGATTTCAACCGATATTCTTCCTCAGACGCTTTGGACGTCGGCTTTCCTGTGCGGCATGGCAACTTCGATCCTGAGTGCTACGATGCTGGTCATCCTCAATGGCATGTTCGACTTTGAGCACTTTTTCCAGGGTCTGGGCATCTTTCAGTTTATCCATGTCATGGTGGGTGGTGCCATCGGAGCCGGTTTCTACAACACGTTGCTTGGCCACTTTGTGCAAGACAACCTGGCACGCTATAGTCAGCACGTTGACTGGGTTATGCTTTCGCGCCAGTACGCACATCCTTTGCAGGCCATGTCTGCCGAAATGCCAGCTCTCATGCATCGGGTAATGGAGGTGAGCATAAAGCAATGCTTTGGCATTGTGCTGCTCATGGGCATCACGCTCTTGATTGCTTGCCTGTTGTATAAGCATCCGGTGCGCAGGCATCTCAGCCCTATGCCTTTGTGGAATGCTTTCGGTCGGAAGATCAAGAAAAGTATCTGAATATTTGAAATGCAGCCTGTCTCAATAATCTGAGACAGGCTGTTTCTATTTCTTATTTCTCAACTCAATCAAGGCCTCGTGTGCCATGCGGTTTGTTTCTTTCAAAAGATGATATTTATGGAAGGGAACGATCTTCACCTCCGCTGCATCGCTTATTTCTTAATAAGTTTTGCCAATCCATACACGTATCTGCGCAATCCCGGGCGATAGGCCAAGAGGCGATCGAACCACATGAGGTGCTTGTTCATAAATCGCACCACCATGCCCACATAGACCATGGCGAAGAGGGTTCCTATGCCCACAATCTGCCATTGCCATGTGCCCAGTAGCAAGTAGCTGAAGAGCACGGCCAAGGCCACGAGCGTAATGTCCACGCGTATCTTTGCCTTCGGGAATGGCCACCCAGTCACCTTATGAATGGCTATTGTAATGCCTTCGCCCGGCATGGTCACCGATCCGCATTTCACCTCCATGGCAATACCGAATCCAAGGATTGAGCATCCTGCAATCTGCACAAGTGCGTTCACCAGGAGATTGCTCGAAACCATCCATTCCGTAAGCATCATATTCAGGTCGATAAGCATACCAAAGAAGAAGCCAATAACCAGCTGAAACAGCTGCACCCACTCGAAATTTTTACGAAGGATAAGAATTTGAGCCACCACAAAGATGGCATTCATCATGATGGTGTATCCTCCGATAGTCCATGCAGGGATCCAAGCAAAATCAGTACCAGCCGAAGCCATGACGTAAGGGATGGTCGAGATAACACTCGATCCCAACTGACTTCTGACGCAAACTGCCACACCCAGCGTCATCACGTAGAGCGAGATGAGCAAAAGGATGTGCTGCCATGTAAATGAGATTATTATATTCTTTCTGATCATTTTATTCTAATTTAATCGTGATAATCTTCCTCTTTCCACTCGAACTTTACTGTCTCTATTTATTCTCTGACTTCTCCTTGTTTACAATTTATCTAATGAAATTCTATCATGCCTGTTCTGCAGACGAAAAGTTTTCGGGGTCATGCCTGTCATCTGCTTGAACTGCGAAGAGAGGTGGGCTGGCGAACTGTAGCCAAGCATATAGGCAATTTCGCTGGTCGAAAGTTGGCTGTAACAGAGCAACTCCTTGGCATATTCTATGCGATGCAGGATGGCAAAACGCTCGATGGTCATGCCTTTCACTTCGCTGAAGAGCTTGCTGAGTGTGCTGTAATCTTTGGCAAGATAGCCGCATAGAAAATCGGAGAGCTTAGGCCGATCGCCCTCCATGCGCACCCATTCCAAGACCTTGACGCGTATCTGTTCCACGAGTTGCGAACGAGGGTCGTCGAGGAGTTCAAAACCGATTTCTTCGAGCGCTCTGGCTAGAGACGAGAGCTGCTCTGCCGAAAGTTCTTCGGCAATTTCAACGTCGCCCAGATTTACCTCCTTGACCGAGAGTCCTTCCGAAACGAGTATTGCACTCACCGCGGCTATACAGCGAGGACAAACCATGTTCTTGATGTTGATTTTCATAATTTTGGATAAAACTTATATGCCTCGATACAATTCTATCGCTTATCGACAATATCGCTCGACTCCATGTAATATGGGTCTTCATTGGCCATAGTTTGATTATTCAATTCTTTCAATCGTATAACCAAGTATTATCGTTGCTCCGCATAGGCCTGCGGCACTAATCCAAACTGCGTTCATATTACTCGTAAATCGTAGCTACAATCTTGCGCGAACCGCCATAGTCGCGGAACTCGCAAAGGTAGATGCCCTGCCAGGTACCTAAGTTCAAACGGCCATTGGTGATAGGTATGGTCAGGCTCACACCGAAGAGCGAACTCTTGGCATGGGCAGGCATGTCGTCAGCTCCCTCCAGCACATGATCGTAGTAAGGCTCGTTCTCCTTCACCATGTGATTCAGGATTTTCTCCATGTCTGTGCGAACGTCTGGGTCGGCATTCTCGTTGATGCTCAAGGCACACGAAGTATGCTTCACGAAGAGATTCAGCATGCCCATCTTGGGCAATGGCTTGGGCAGATTGTCCAGCACCTCGCGCGTCACCAGATGACATCCTCTGCGCTTGGCCGAAAGTGAAAATTCTATCTGTTGTATCATATTATATTGTATTATTCTCTAACAAAATGTGGGAAAGCATCCTCGCCCAGTTGTGCGGCATATTCGAACCCCTCGTAGCTGAATGCCTTCAACTCTTCAGGCGAAACAAGTTGGTTCTGCAGGATAAATCTTACCATGGCACCACGGCAGGACTTTGCCCATACGGCCTGTATCTTCAGGCGTCCGTGCTTGTCACGAACATAGAAGAGCGGATGAATCACCTTCACCTCACGACAGACACGAGCCCAGTCGAACAGGTGCTCATATTCTTCGGTCGAAAGATGAATCAGGATGCCGTCATCTGCCTTCACGCTCTCAATGAGCACGTCGGTAAGTTTGTCTTTCCAAAACTGATGAATGGGTCTGTCGCCCGTTGCCTCCATCGAGACGCAATGCTCCATGCGGTAAGGCACAATGCCATCCATTGGGCGAAGCAGACCATAGAGGAAACAGGTGATCCACAGGTGCTTCTGGCCATATTCAAGTGCCTCCGGGCTCAACGTATTGGCACGAAGATGCTTGTAGGCCTGGCCATTGTAGGCAAGCAAGGCCGGCATTTTCTCCGCTACAGGGAAGTCCTGATAACGGCGCCAGTTCTCCGACGCCAGTTTCGGACTGCAGTCCAGCTGTCGAGCCAGTTCGGCTACATCCATCTTGGCCATCTCTGCTGCCAAAGTATCGGCGACCGACTGGAATTGCGGAGCCGAGAGCGGCTTCTTGTCTGCCTTCTCGAACATGATCTTAGCGTTGGCTAAAAGAATCTGCATGGGCTTATTCTATTGTTTCAATCTCTTTAAATCTGTTAAATGT